>NZ_CAXAOY010000014.1:0-176087 GCF_963970975.1 Pseudomonas sp. RA_15y_Pfl1_P11 | reverse complement strand
ACTACCTCAAGTTCATCGCTAACCGTCGCCTGTCGCAGATTGGTTTGAAAGAAGAGTATCCAGGCACCACCAACCCGTTCCCGTGGATGAGCGAGATCATGGACTTGAAGAAAGAGAAGAATTTCTTCGAAACCCGTGTGATCGAGTATCAGACTGGCGGTGCGTTGAGCTGGGACTAATCAACGACACAGACCTAACTGTGGGAGCAAGCCCGCTCCCACAGTTAGGTCTGCGGTGTTTTACAGACTTTGCAAATTGCCACTTATGCCCAATCAAACCATCAAGACACCTTGCGTCGGCCTGTGCTCTACCGTTTACGGTGACCTGGTGTGCCGGGGCTGCAAACGCTATCACCACGAAGTGATCCAGTGGAACGGCTACAACGCCGACGAAAAGCAGGCCGTGTGGCTGCGCCTTGAGCAATTGTTGGTGCAGGTGATGACCAGCAAACTGGAAGTGTTTGATGCGCACCTGCTGCGCCAGCAGCTGGAAAGTCGCACGATCCGCTTTATGCCGCACCAATCGCCGTATTGCTGGGCATACCAACTGATAGCCCGGGGTGCGCGGGTGATTTCCAAGTTGGATGCGTATGGCCTGGCCTTGTTGCCGGAGTTTCGTGAGCGCCATTTGGCGGACCTGCGCGACGCGATTGATCGGGAGTTTTTCCTGCTGTCCGAGGCGCATTACGAACGGTATATCGCGCCAGGGTTTATTCGGGACGTGTTTGGTTCACCCTTGATCGCTGCATTCTAACGACGCAATTGTGTTTAAAATGCCGCCCGCTCAATGACCGACGTTTAACGATGAACCCAGAAGCACTCACCACCCTGCACACTCACTTGCTCACCGCCCTGGCCAGCCCACCGGCTGAAACCCGGCGCCTGTTCCACGGCCGTGGCCGCTGCTGGCCGGGCCTTGAGCAATTGACGGTGGACTGGCTACAAGGCGTGCTGCTGGTGTCGTTGTTCAAGGCGCCTGATGCAGAACACCTGCACGCCCTGAAACAGCTGCTGCAGACGCAGTTCAATGCCTACACCGTCGCGCTGCAACACCGCTACTTGCCGCAAAGCACCACCGAATGGCTGGTGGGCAACCCTATCGACGAGCTGACCATTATTGAAGGCGGGCTGCGTTACCTGATCGACCTGGGTAAAAAACAGAACAGCGGGCTGTTCCTCGACATGCGCTACGGCCGCAACTGGGTTCGCGAACACGCCAAGGGCCAGCGGATACTCAACCTGTTTGCCTACACCTGTGGGTTTTCCGTGGCCGCCATCGAAGGCGGCGCCGACCACGTGGTCAACCTGGACATGGCGCGCGGCGCCCTGAGCCGTGGCCGCGACAACCATCGCCTGAATGGTCATGACCTGAGCAGGGTCAGCTTTCTGGGCCACGACCTGTTCAAGTCCTGGGCCAAGGTCACCAACAGCGGCCCCTACGACCTGGTGATCATCGACCCGCCGTCGTTCCAGAAAGGCAGTTTCCTGCTGACCAAGGATTACCAGCGCGTATTGCGGCGCCTGCCGGACTTGCTGACCCCACAGGGCACCGTGTTGGCGTGCATGAACGACCCCGCCCTCGGCGAGGACTTCCTGATCGACGGTGTGACACAAGAGGCACCCGGGTTACGATTCGTCGAACGGCTGCAAAACCCGCCGGAATTTCCTGATATTGATGCGCAAAGCGGCTTAAAGGCCTTGGTGTTCCGCCAGGGCTGATGCCGAAACGGCTTACGCTTGCTACGCTAAGTGATGCACCCGGTTGGTGAACCTTCTGACCCCCTTCCCGGTCGATACCTGCATTCCCCGGCCAGACTCGACAGCGTCACGTTGTCGGCTGCCCCGTTTCACCTTTTGGAGAACCGCCCGTGATATCGACCCTGCATGTAGCCAGACTCAAAGCCTGGGGCGCCCACGGCTTTACCGCCACCGGTGTGGTATTGGCCTTCCTGGCTACCCTGGCGCTGCTGGAAAACTCACCCAAGGCTTGCCTGCTGTGGCTCGGCCTGGCGCTGGTGGTGGACGGCGTCGACGGTTCACTGGCGCGACGGGTCAACGTGAGCACGGTCTTGCCGAGCTTCGACGGATCGGTACTGGACCTGGTGATTGATTACCTGACGTATGTGTTTATTCCGGCGCTGTTTATCTACCGTTATATCGACCTGCCGGAATTTACCCACCTGTTGACGGTGTCGGTGATCCTGGTCTCGTCGCTGTTCTGCTTCTGCAACGTGAACATGAAAAGCAAGGACAACTACTTCGTCGGCTTCCCCGCGGCATGGAACGTGGTTGCACTGTGTGTCTATATCATCCAGCCGCAAGCCTGGGTCACCTTGCTCACAGTGCTTGGCCTGGCGCTGCTGACCGTAACGCCAATGAAGTTCTTGCACCCGTTCCGGGTTAAGCGATTCATGCCGATCAATATCGCGGTGACCACGATTTGGTTGCTGTGCAGCTTTTTGATGGTGGTGGATTATCCAAACACCAACCCGTGGACGTTTGGATTATGGTCGGTGATGTCGGCGTACTTCCTGGGGATTTGTGTCTGGCGCACCGCCCTGGAGTGGATCGAGGCACGCCGCTAGTAAGTCGGCACGGTTAAAAATGTGTGCGGGCTTGCTCGCGAATGCGCTGTGTCAGTCACTGAATGTGCTAGCTGATGCACCGCATTCGCGAGCAAGCCCGCTCCCACATTTGGATCTGCATACCTCAGGCGGGTAAGATGGCGGCCTTTCGCTTAGCGCCCTTCCAAGAATAAGTCCTGCCCATGCCCTTCGAACTCAGCGTAGACCTCACCACCCTCGCCATCCTGGCCGTCGTCGCGTTCATCGCCGGCTTCATCGACGCCATTGCCGGAGGCGGCGGCTTACTCACCACGCCGGCCCTGCTCACCGCCGGCATGCCACCCCATCTGGTACTGGGCACCAACAAGCTCAGCTCCACGTTCGGCTCGGCGACCGCCAGCTTTACCTTTTACCGCCGCAAGCTGTTCCACCCGCGCCAGTGGGTGCACGCCATCGTCGGTACGCTGGTGGGTGCGCTCGCTGGCGCAGTAGTCGCGCACTATCTGCCTGCAGAAACCCTCAACAAAATGCTGCCGGTGATCGTATTTGCCTGTGGTGTGTACCTGCTGTTCGGCGGTACCCCCAAGGCGCCGCTGGACGCAGATGCGCCGATCAAGAAGAAATGGCAAGCCACCCAGGGCTTTGGCCTGGGCTTCTACGATGGCGTAGCGGGCCCCGGCACCGGGGCGTTCTGGACGGTGAGCACGATGCTGCTGTACCCCATCGATCTGGTCAAAGCCAGCGGCGTGGCGCGCAGCATGAATTTCGTCAGCAACGCGGCGGCGCTGTCGGTATTTATCTTCAACGGCTCGGTGGATTGGATCGTCGGCCTGGCGATGGGCATTTCGGTAATGGGTGGCGCGTTCTTCGGCGCACGCAGCGCGATCAGCGGCGGCGCCAAATTCATTCGCCCAGTGTTTATCACCGTGGTACTCGGCCTGACCGTGCGCCTAGCCTGGCAGCACTGGTTCAGCGTGGCCTAGACGACGGGCCAGGTAGAGGTCGATCAGGTAACGCGCAATCGAACGTGACGCCGGCAACGGCGGCAGGTCGTGGATATTGAACCACTGCGCGTCCTCAATCTCGTCAGCCTGAGGCACGATATCGCCACCCGCGTATTCAGCGTGGAAACCCAGCATCATCGAATGCGGGAACGGCCAGCACTGGCTGCCCATGTACTGGATGTTCTTGACCTCCACCTGCACCTCTTCGCGAACCTCGCGGACCAGGCAATCTTCGGCGGACTCGCCCGGTTCGGCAAACCCCGCCAACGTGCTGTACACGCCTGTGACAAAACGCGGCGAACGCGCCAGCAGGATCTCGTCGCCACGGGTCACCAGCACGATCATACTCGGCGAGATTCGCGGGTAGCTGCGCAGGTCACAGGCCTGGCAATACATCGCCCGCTCGCGTGGCACCTGGGCCATGGCCTGGCCGCAACTGCCGCAAAACCGATGCTCCCGTGCCCACGTGCCGATCTGCGCCGCATAGCCCAACACTTTGTACAGGGTGTGATCACCTTGCAGCATGAAGCCGCGCAAGCCCTGCCAGCTGCAGCCCGGCACTTCAGCCGCCGCGTTGAGTTCCAGCAGGTACACCGGCTCGCCGTCGAGGTGGCCGATACCGTGCTCGGCAAACACCGAAAGGTCCTGGCGCTTTAGCCATTCACGCGGAAACATCGGGCCATTGGTGTCATGCAAAAAGCCCTCACGGCTGCGGGCAACGGCCCAGCCACCCGGGGTGTCGTTGTCCAGCAGCGTTGTGGTAATCCAGCCTGGGGTCATGTCAGTCAATCCACGAATTCGGGTTTCTGCTTACTCATGTGGGCCGCGATGGCCACGCGAAGGTCGTTGGATTGCAACATAGCCGAGTTCCAGGTGGCAACGTATTCCAAGCCATCATTGACGGTGTGATCACGCATGTAGCTAATCATGGCCTTGGTGCCAGTGACCGCAATCGGTGACTTGGCGGCGATTTCATGAGCGATTTCAATGACGCCGGCCAACAGGCTGTCCTGATCGGGATACACACGGTTGACCAGTCCGATGCTGCGCGCTTCCTCGGCGCCAAACTGGCGGCCGGTGTAGGCCAGCTCACGCAGCATGCCGTCGCCAATAATGCGTGGCAGGCGTTGCAGGGTGCCAACGTCAGCGGCCATGCCGATATCGATTTCCTTGATCGAGAATTGCGCGTCTTCGGCGGCGTAGCGCATATCACAAGCGCTGATCAGGTCGATGGCGCCGCCGATGCAGTAACCCTGGATTGCCGCCAGCACTGGCTTGCGGCAGTTGTCGACGGCATTGAACGAGGCCTGCAGTTCGAGGATCTTGCGTCGAAGCAGGCGCGCGTTGCGGCCCACGTCCTTGCCGAGGTCGTTGGCGACCGAGGCCAGCATCATCAGGTCTATCCCTGAGGAGAAGTGCTTGCCGGCGCCACTGAGCACCACGGCGCGCACGGCGTCGGTGTCTTCGACCCATTGGAAGATGTCGATGATTTCGGTCCAGAACGCCGCGTTCATCGCGTTGATCTTTTCCGGGCGGTTTATCTGCACATGGGCAACGTTGCCAGTGAGTTCGACGACGAAAGCTTGGTATTCGGGCATGGCAGTGATCCCTGGCTGGCGAGTAATTAGGCCCGAACTATAACAAGGGTGCGCAAGGACGCATCGGCCAAAAGCGGGACTGTACACCGTGAAGAAAAAGACGCTGGATAAAACCCTGCGTACACGCCATCCTTCGGGCTTTAAGCCGCCCCCTCAGCGGCGCTCGACGTTTAAAGGATATGCCCATGCACGCCCACCCCCTCACCTGCGCCGAATTTGAATCGATCGAAGATGCCCTGCTCAAATACGGCGACGACCATAGCATATTGAACCTGGCCGAACTCGACGGCTACTTCACCGCGCTCGTGTCCAGCCCGGTCCAAGTGGACGTGGCGGAGTGGTTCCCGGCCATCTGGGGCGGCCAGAACCCGGAATGGGACAACATGGACGAAGCGCAAAGCTTCCTCGAACTGTGCGTTCGCCATCTCAACACCCTGGCCGAACAACTGGCGACTGATGCCAAGGGTTTCAAGGCCCGATTCGATGAAACCGAACACCAGGGCCAAACCGTGACCCTCGCCGAAGAATGGTGCTTTGGCTACATCCGCGGCGCCGCCATCGGCAACTGGCCGGAACTGCCAGCCGCCCAGGCCGCAGAGTTGGAGAAAATCTCCTGGTGCGCCGAACAAGACAATTTCGAATTACCCGCCGACCTGAATGTGCAGGCGCACCAGCAGCGCGTCAGCGAAATCGAACCGGCAGCGCGGGCGCTGCATGATTACTGGCTAACGAAGCGATAATTTGGCTTTTGATCTTGATCTCAGGCGCCCCGTCAAACACGCTGGCCGGACTAAAGGCGCAACCAATACCCGCCGTTACCAAAAAAACGGATATGTACCCCGATAGACCGCCATCGCAGGCAAGCCAACTCCCACAGTTAGATCGATGTACACCCAAAAAATACCTGCGGTCATGACCCCATGGCTCGACAAGCACCGCATCTATACCCGATTATTCAACTCCGCCCGCCGCCCGTGCCTTGAATCAGGAGCCCTGTACCTTGAGTTCGCAGAAAACCGTGACCGTTACACCGCCCAACTTCCCCCTCAATGGCAAGGTCGCGCCCCCCGGCTCCAAATCCATTACCAACCGCGCCCTCCTGCTGGCGGCACTGGCCAAGGGCACCAGCCGCCTCAGCGGCGCGCTCAAAAGCGATGACACCCGCCACATGTCGGTAGCCCTGCGCCAAATGGGCGTGACCATCGACGAGCCGGACGACACCACCTTCGTCGTCACCGGCCAGGGCAGACTGCAACTGCCGGCCCAACCGCTGTTCCTCGGCAACGCTGGCACCGCCATGCGCTTCCTCACCGCAGCCGTTGCCACCGTCGAAGGCACCGTGGTGCTGGACGGCGATGACTACATGCAAAAACGCCCGATCGGCCCGCTGCTGGCGACCCTCAGCCAGAACGGCATCCAGGTCGACAGCCCCACCGGTTGCCCACCCGTCAGCGTACACGGCGTAGGCAAAATCAAAGCCAAACGCTTCGAGATCGACGGCGGCCTGTCCAGCCAATACGTATCGGCCCTGCTGATGCTCGCCGCCTGCGGTGAAGCGCCGATTGAAGTGGCGCTGACCGGCAAGGACATCGGTGCGCGTGGCTATGTGGACCTGACCCTGGACTGCATGCGTGCCTTTGGTGCCCAGGTTGAAGAAGTCAACGACACCACCTGGCGCGTCGCCTCTACCGGCTACAGCGCCCATGATTATCTGATCGAACCCGACGCCTCCGCCGCCACTTACCTGTGGGCCGCTGAAGTGTTGACCGGTGGCCGCATCGACATCGGCGTAGCCGCGCAAGACTTTACTCAGCCGGACGCCAAGGCCCAGGCGGTGATCGCGCAATTCCCAGACATGCAGGCGACCGTGATCGGCTCGCAGATGCAGGACGCCATCCCGACCCTGGCGGTGCTCGCCGCGTTCAATAACACCCCGGTGCGTTTCACTGAGCTGGCCAACCTGCGGGTCAAGGAATGTGACCGCGTACAGGCGCTGCATGACGGCCTGAACGAGATCCGCCCGGGCCTGGCGACCATCGAAGGCGACGACCTGCTGGTGGCTAGCGATCCAGCGCTGGCCGGCACGTCGTGCAGCGCGCTGATCGACACCCACGCCGACCACCGCATTGCCATGTGCTTTGCCCTGGCCGGGCTGAAAGTGTCGGGCATCCGCATTCAGGACCCGGACTGCGTAGCCAAGACCTATCCTGAGTACTGGAAGGCGTTGGGCAGTCTTGGGGTTGCACTGACCTACTGAGCGATCAGCGTCGGAATGGGGAGGCCGTGCACATGACGATTCGCCAACCCTGCCCACCCGGCGCTTGCGTCTGCGACCGCGAACAACTGCTGCACGCGCCAGCTGCCGATCTGCGCATCCTCAACCTGACGCGCCAGGAAGAGAAGAAACTGCTCGACCGCCTTGAAGACCTCAAGAGCCTGCAAGACCTGGAGCGCCTGCAAGAGCTGATGTACCAGCAATTGGGCATTCGCGTGCATATCGCGCCAGGCCATACCGAAGTCAAGAGCATGCGCGGGATCCAGATCGTGATCGATGAACTGCCGGGCATGTGCCGCAAAACCCGACAATCGATCCCTGCCGCGATCCGCCGAGGCCTGGAGAAACGACCAGAGATCGCCTACCGCCTGCTGGATGCCCACGACCTGTTCCGCGAAGGTTGAGTCAACCGGCGACCGTCTCCCGCTCGAACAAACCCTGGCCCACGGTCTTGGCCTTTTGCAGATGCGCCTGCGCCCCGCCGCTTTCCGATTCCAGCATCAGCGCCGACGTCACCACCTGTGCGCCACAGTAGTCGAAGATCCCGTAGTCGATCTGCGTGCGCATCGCCTTGGCATAGCCGTGTCGGTCGAATGCATCGTCATCGGCGGCGCCCAAGGCCAGCAGGTGCACCTGTAAGTGCCGCAGCTTCTTCACCACCGGCGTATCGGGGCGGTAGTCGATCGCCCACCCATTGATGAAGACGCGGTCGATCCAACCTTTGAGCAGACCTGGCAACGACCACCAGTAAATCGGAAACGCCAGCACCAAGGCGTCGGCGCGGTCGATGCGGGCCTGTTCGGCCAGTACGTCGGCCGGTGGCGTGGCGCGAGTGCGGTGCACCAAGTGGTCGACCGCGGTATAGCGCGGGTCAAAACCCTCGGCGGCGATGTCGGCAATTTCAAAGGTGTGGCCTGATGCAGCCAGGCCAGCAGCCACCTGCGCGGCGACGCTATGGGTGAGGGATTGCGGGTCGTGATGAGCAACAACGATGAGTGCGTGCATGACATTGACTCCCTTTGGGGTTACGCTGGGCTTAAGTTACGATTAGTAAGTTACTTTTGGTATATAAGCATGTCAAGCAGCGAATTCCCTACCCCACGTCGTCGCCTATCCCGTGAAGATCGCCTGCGCCAATTGCTGGATGTGGCCTGGCAACTGGTGCGTGATGAAGGCACCGAAGCCCTGACCCTCGGCCGCCTGGCAGAACTGGCGGGTGTGACCAAGCCGGTGGTCTACGACCATTTCGTCACCCGTGCCGGGTTGCTGACCGCGCTGTATGAGGATTTCGATGCGCGCCAGGATCGGGTATTTGCCAACGCCATAGCAGCCAGCAGCGCCACCCTTGAAGGGCGGGCCTGGGTGATCGCCGAGTCCTATGTGGATTGTGTGTTATTGCAAGGCCGGGAAATTCCGGGGGTGATTGCGGCACTCAGCAGCTCGCCGGAGCTGGAAGCCCTGAAGCGCCAGTACGAGGCGATCTTCCTCGACAAGTGCCGCGCCGCGCTGTCGCCTTTTGGGCGCTTATCCCAGGCCGGTTTGCGCGCCATGCTGGGGGCGGCGGAAGCGTTGTCCCAGGCGGCGGCCAGTGGCGAGATCAGCCGTGAAGAGGCGCAACAGGAGTTGTTGGCGACCATACTGGCGATGGTTAATCGCGGCCGCCTTTAGATCAGTGTCAGTCGGCGTGTTGTGGGGGTGGGCTTACCTGCGATTGCGGTGGTTCAGTCACCGAAAGGCTGACCACCAAGGCCACATCGCACCTCCTCGTGAGCGGGTCAGTGCGCAGCCACAAACAACTGAACCTTACGCGCCAACTGATCAAGATGCCGATCGCGCTGCTTCTCCGCATCCACCATCGCCCGCTTGCCGTGCTTTTGCAGCAGATACGTATGAATCTGCCGCACTTCCAGCGAGCTGTAGATCGCCGCCACATCCAGTACCCCCATCAAGCCATCGGTGCCGTAGTCCCGCGTGTTCATCAGCACCTGGGTACCGCGCGCGCCGCGCACTCGAAAGCCCATGCCTTCAAACGCCGGCACCTTTTCCACTGAGCACGCCAGCTCCGCATGGGGATAACGACTCAGCACGTCGCGCATCATCGCGCGTGCCACACCCTGGCGCCGGTAACCGACTTGCACCGCCATGAAAGCGACGCCACACGCCTCGGGGTCATCCTTCACTGGCAGACACAGCACAAAGCCAATGACCTTTTCCGGGTCCTGCGCATCGGTCGCCACAACCAACTCGACGGCAATGCCTTTTGAACCGTTCAGTGCTTCGAGGTACAGGTGCACCTCAAAGCCGGTGGCGTACTGGTAGATGTTGTACAGCAGGTTGCTCGGCGGCAGTCCCACGCTGCTGATGTCGGTGAGGTTGTCCACCACCATCTGCAGGATCTGGCCATTCACAAGCTCGGGGCACGGTGTGGTATAGCGGGTAAGGCTGAACATGCAAATTCCTGGGTTTAGCATCAAGGCAGCGGCGATTGTACCCGTTGCAGCCCGCACACCTCACGCAAAGCGCAATCTCGGCTTGATTGTCGGCACGTTGGCCCTCGGCGCAGTGTTCGCCTGGGCCACGCCGGAGGTGACGCACGCTACTGCACAGTCAGTGGCCAGCGGCCTGCACGCCACTTTCGGCGGGGCGCTCGTATTGATCCTGCTCGCAGGAGCGATACGACACAGATATTGACAAGATAAAATCGTAACGACTATTGCCTGATACCCTGATCAACAAGGTTCTCCCATGCTTGTGCTCCAGCCCCCTATTCGCTTTTCGTACGGGTTCTCAGCGCCATTCGCGCAGAAAATGACGACTTCGCGGCCTTCCATGACTTCCTCAGAAGCCAATTAGCCAGTGCGTGTGCCTGCTGACCATCAACGGAAACGAGTTCCTGTTGGACGGCGATTGGCGCATTCCACTGATGGCGTTCTGATTATTCTCGCCATTTCTGCAGCGCTGGTGGTGGTGTTCGCGTTGTGCGATCAGGGCCGTAAACACTCTGCATGCAAAAACTTAAGGAAAAAGTTCGGACTAACGGGTGCATGGATGCACCCGGATCGCGCATCATGGGCACTTTCAAGCTCAAGGGTAACGTCCATGCGCGTTCTGTCATTGATGATGGGTCTTACGACGCTGGCCGCCACTACGGTGTTCTGCGCCACCGCGATGGCGAATGAAGAAAGTCAGTTAGTCCAACAGATCAACCAATACCGCAGCCATGTGCAACGCTGCGGTGACCAGGGTTCCCAGGAACTCCCACCGCTGGCCAGCGACACGCGATTGGTGCTGCCCGCCAACAATGTGGGCGACTTGCAGCAAGCGCTGGCGCGGGCCGCGTACCCGATGGTCAACGTGCAGGCCATCAGCCTGTCGGGGCCCAAGGACGCGCAGTCAGCCATGAAGGCAGTGCGCGAAAGCTTCTGCCGTGTGGTGCTGGACCCGCAATTTGTCGACATCG
Organism: Pseudomonas sp. RA_15y_Pfl1_P11; assembly: GCF_963970975.1. Classification (NCBI taxonomy): domain Bacteria; kingdom Pseudomonadati; phylum Pseudomonadota; class Gammaproteobacteria; order Pseudomonadales; family Pseudomonadaceae; genus Pseudomonas; species Pseudomonas sp. RA_15y_Pfl1_P11. Next base: position 165,187 of record NZ_CAXAOY010000014.1, on the reverse strand, counting down.
GCGTGAGCAACAGCGGCCAGGACTGGCGCATCGTGCTCGCCCGCCCGCTGCTGACCAGCGGCCTGGGCGATTGGCAGACCGAAGGTAAGCAATTGCTCAACCTGATCAATACCGCCCGCGCCCAACCGCGCCAATGCGGTACCCAGGCGTTTACCGCGACCACGCCATTGTCCTGGAATGAAAACCTGGCCGGCGCCGCCAACAGCCATACGCGCAACATGGCTAACGGTAACTTCTTCGACCACCTCGACCATGACGGCCGTACCCCCGGCGACCGCGCCGAACTGGCCGGGTACACCGCGAAGGCCATCGGCGAAAATATCGCTGCCGGCCTGGACACGCCACGCAAGGTCGTCGACGGCTGGCTTGCCAGCCCCAGCCATTGCGCCAACCTCATGAACCCGCAATTCCGCGAGCTGGGTGCGGCCTATGCGATGGACCCGAAGAGTGACGCAGGCATCTATTGGACGGGGGTTTTCGGCGCACAATAAACGCGGTATTGGCAGATTGAAGTGCAGGAAGCATCAAATTGCCATCTCATGGATAATCCCGCTGAACTGGCAGCGGCCATCCCGGTCTGTAGCTTGGCAGCCTGACATACGGGGCGGATAAACAGACCGAGGCAAACAAGGTGCTCTTGCAATGATGAAATGGCTGCAAAGCAGCAGCGACATGGCTGAGCGGGTTCGCCAGCATGATTGGGCGAAAACGCCCCTGGGGCCGCCGGGGCAGTGGCCGGACGTGCTCAAGACCACCGTCGCGTTATGCCTTGCCTCGAGTTTCCCCCAATCCATCGTGTGGGGGCCTCACCTGACTATGTTGTATAACGACGCCTTCGTTCCGATCCTGGGCGATAAACCCGATGCATTGGGCCGCCCGTTCAGCGAAGTCTGGGGTGAGGTCTGGGCAGACATCAGCCCTATTGCCAACGCGGCATTCGAAGGCCGTGCCACTTATATCGAGAACTTCCCGCTGCAGATCGAGCGCGGCATGGGTGTCGAACAAGCGTACTTTACCTTTTGCTACAGCCCCATCCGCGATCCCAAGGGCAACGTCGTGGGGATGCTCGATACCGTCACCGAAACCACCGCCACCGTACTCCTGACCCGCCGCCTGGCCGTGTTGGACGCAGTGGGCAGCGCCGTGGCGAATGCTGCCGACGCCGAAAGTATCATGTCGATCACTACGCGACTGCTTGCCAAGCACTTGCAAGTCTCCAATTGCGCCTACGCCGATATGGACGACGATGAGGACGGCTTTACCATTCGTGGCAATTGGGCCGCGCCCGGCTCGCCAAGCACCGTGGGGCGCTACCGCCTGGCCTCGTTCGGCGCAAGGGCGGTGCAACAACTGCGCGGCGGTGAACCGTTGGTGGTCGAAGACAGTCGCATTGAGTTCGCCCCCGAGGTTGCCGCCAGCTATCAGGCCCTGGGGGCGCTGGCGACCGCGTGCTTCCCACTGATCAAGAATGGCCGCCTGACCGCGTTGATGGCCGTGCACCACAAAACCGCCCGGGTCTGGTCGCCTGATGACCTGGCATTGGTCGGCCAAGTCACCGAGCGCTCCTGGGCGCATATCGAGCGGGTGCGTGCCGACGCCGCCGTACGCGAAGGCCTGGCCGCCTTCGCCGAGCTGAACGCGACCCTGGAACAACGCGTGCAAGAGCGCACCGCTGCCCTCACCCAGGCCGAAGCCGCGCTGCGCCAGTCGCAGAAGCTGGAAGCCATCGGCCAATTGACCGGTGGCGTGGCCCATGACTTCAACAACTTGTTGACCATCATTCGTTCGTCCGTGGATTTCCTGCGTCAGCCCGGGCTCTCCGAGGCGCGACGCCAACGCTATATGGGCGCGGTTTCCGACACCGTCGAGCGCGCCAGCAAGCTCACCAGCCAACTGCTCGCCTTCGCTCGGCGCCAACCCCTGAACCCGGAAGTCTTCGATGTCGGGCAACGGGTCAAGAACATCGGCGAAATGCTCGAAAGCGTCACCGGCGCGCGTATCCATGTGCAGGTGCAACTGCCCGAGCGGCCTTGCTATGCACGTGTCGACACCAGCCAGTTCGAGACCGCACTGATCAATATCGCCCTGAATGCCCGGGATGCGATGGAGGGCCAAGGCACCCTGACCTTGCGCGTGGCCGATGTAGACGCAATGCCGCACATCCGCGGCGATGAGCAAGTACGCCAACCTTTTGTAACCGTCTCCTTGGCTGACACTGGCAGCGGCATTCCGGCTGACACCTTCGAGCGCATTTTCGAGCCGTTCTTTACCACCAAGCCGGTAGGCAAAGGCACGGGGCTGGGGTTGTCCCAGGTATTCGGGTTTGCCAAGCAGTCCGGCGGTAACGTTGACGTGGCCAGCCACTCAGACCAGGGCACGGTGTTTACCCTGTACCTGCCAGAAGTGGCGCCGCAGATGACGCACCACACACCGACACCGACAGGCCAGCAACTGCCCCAAGATACGACCCAGCGCCATATCCTGATCGTGGAAGACAACCTGGAAGTGGGCCGCTTTGCCAACCAGATCCTGCAGGACCTGGGTTACCAGACCACCTGGGCCACCGATGCCGAACAGGCACTCGCGCTGTCCGGTACGGATGCCCTGGCATTCGATGGGGTATTTTCGGATGTGGTGATGCCTGGCATGACCGGTGTGGCGATGATCAAAAAGCTGCGTCAATGGCGCCCGGACTTGCCGGTGGTGCTCACCTCCGGCTACAGCGAAGAGCTGGCCGAAAGTGGCTATGAAGGCGTCGAGTTCCTGCCCAAGCCCTATTCCGCCGACCAGGTCGCGCGGGCGCTGACCAAGGCAATGTCCAGGACTGAGCCCTACTGCGCCACCGCCACCTGATTGCGACCTTGCGCCTTGGCGCGGTACAGCGCCTTGTCGGCGGTATTCATCAGGCCGTGCAGGTCTTGGTCCTGGGCATGGGTGGACGCCACACCCAGGCTGGCGGTCAACCCTTGCACGGGTTCAGAGTCCAGGCTGGAAATGGCCTTGATCAGTTGCTCGGCAATACCCCGCGCCGTTTCCAGCGAAGTATTGGGCAGCAATACCGCAAACTCCTCGCCGCCCACGCGCCCATACACGTCCGCCTCGCGAAAGGACGCGCTGATCACCCCTCCGATCTGGCGCAACACCTGGTCCCCGGTCTGGTGGCCGTAGGTGTCGTTGATTTCCTTGAAGTGGTCCATGTCCATCATCAGCGCGCACAGCGGCTGCTGGTTGTGAAGGCATTGTTCATGCAGCCGCTGGGCATGTTCGAAAAACGCGCGGCGATTCATCAGACCGGTGAGCTCATCGGTCTGTGCGGCGCGAGTGGAGATATTGTGGGCACGTTCCATTTGCCGGGTCAGGCGAAACGCCTTTTCCAATGCATCGGACAACTTGCGCGTGGCGCTGACGACAAAGGTGGAGAACACCAATACGGCGATGGCCACACCCACTTGCATCGAAGAAGGCTGGAACAGCAGCCACAGCGTACACGGCAGCAGCACCAGGCCCATGGAGGCCAGGGTCATGTAACGATAAGCCGAGTAACAGGATACCGCGCTGACCGACATGCCCACGGTAAACAACATAACCAGCACCTGGGACAGGCGATCATCCGTCGGCATCACCGCCAAGGCGCCGAAGCCCCAGATCCCGGCGGAAAACACCAGCGTCATCCAATAACGGCGCTCCCACAGATCCGGCGTGCGCTCGGCGTTAGGGCAGCGAAACCACTCTACAAACATCTTGACGCGCAACAGGGATGACCCCGCCAACACCACCAGCCAGACCAGGATGACCTGATGGTCAAACCGGTCCCAGCAGAGCCAGCAGAGCATGACCGCTGCCAAGAAACTGCCGAGAATGGCGGCAAATGACTGCCGAAACAGCTGGTGCAAACGGTCAGCTCGCACCAACTCCTCTATAACGCAATCCTGGTCCTGCCCACGCCCAAGGCCATTCATGAAATCCGCCTGATCTACTGCCCCCGAGAATGGCGCTATTGTGGCACCCTGCCACCAGCATGGACAACAGAATCGAGCACGGTAGCGCCTTTAAAGCGTTTCTGGCCGCAGAATCAGCACCCCAAGTGGCGGCACGTTCAACGACAGCGACACCGGTTGACCATGGAGTGGTTCATCCTGGGTAAACACCTCGCCGCCGTTCCCATAATTGGAACCTGCGTACATGTCGGCGTCGCTGTTGATCACCTCACTCCAACGCCCGCCAAACGGCACACCGACTTGATAGCCCTGACGCGGCACCGGGGTGAAGTTGGCCACCACCAGCACCGGCTTGCCGTCCTTGCTCCAGCGCAGCCAGGCATAGACGCTGTTGATCGCATCGTCGCCAATCAGCCACTGGAAGCCCTGCGGTGCGTCGTCCTGCTCATGCAGGGCCGGCTCCTCCCGATACAAGCGATTCAAATCGCCGACCAGCTTCTGCACGCCCTTGTGTTCCGCGTACTGCAGCAGGTACCAGTCCAGTTGCTGATCATGGTTCCACTCGCGCCACTGGCCGAATTCGCAGCCCATGAACAGCAGTTTCTTACCGGGGTGCATCCACATGAATGCCAGGTAGGCGCGCAAGTTGGCAAACTTCTGCCAGCGGTCGCCGGGCATCTTGTCGATCAACGAGTGCTTGCCGTGCACCACTTCATCGTGGGAGATCGGCAGGATAAACCGCTCGGACCAGGCATACACCAGGCCAAAACTCAGTTCGTTGTGGTGATGGGCGCGGTACACCGGGTCCTGCTGGATGTAATGCAGGGAATCGTGCATCCAGCCCATGTTCCATTTGTAGTTAAAGCCCAGACCGCCCTGTTGGGTCGGCTGGCTCACACCCGGCCAGGCGGTGGATTCCTCGGCAATCACCAAGGCGCCCGGCGCTTCCAGGGCCACCACATCGTTGAGGTGACGCAGGAAGTCGATGGCTTCAAGGTTCTCCCGCCCACCATGGCGGTTAGGCACCCATTCGCCGGCCTTGCGCGAATAATCGCGGTAGAGCATCGACGCTACGGCATCAACGCGCAGGCCGTCGATATGGAAGTGCTTGAGCCAATGCAGCGCCGAGGCCAGCATGAAGCCATGCACTTCGGTGCGACCCAGGTTGTAGATCAGCGTGTCCCAATCCTGGTGGAAGCCTTCCAACGGGTTGGCATATTCGTACAGCGCGGTGCCGTCGAATTGCGCAAGGCCGTGGGTATCCGTCGGGAAATGCGCCGGCACCCAGTCGAGAATCACGCCAATATCGGCCTGATGCAGGGCATTGACGAAATAGGCGAAATCTTCCGGCGAACCGAACCGCGCCGTCGGCGCGAATTGTGACAACGCTTGGTAACCCCAGGAGCCACCGAACGGGTGCTCCATGATCGGCATCAGCTCGATGTGGGTGAAGCCCAGTTGCTGCACGTAAGGAATCAACCGCTCAGCCAGCTCGCGCCAGTTGTATTGGCGGGCTACTTCGCCCGCCTCGTCCAACTCGCACTGCCATGAGCCCACGTGCAGCTCGTAGATCGACAGTGGCGCGGTGGATTTTTGCTTGTCGAGGCGTGACTGCATCCATTCGTGGTCCTGCCAGTCGACCTGCAAGGGTTCGGCAACCTTGGATGCGGTGTCGGGTGGCAGTTGAGTGGCCAGCGCCATCGGGTCGGCCTTGAGCGGCAGGATCCCATTGGCGCCAAGTATTTCATATTTGTACGCTGCGCCCGGTTGCAGGCGTGGGATAAAGATCTCCCACACGCCGGAAGGATGGCGCAGGCGCATCGGGTGACGGCGACCGTCCCAGACATTGAAGTCGCCCACCACCGATACGCGCCGCGCATTCGGTGCCCATACGGCAAAGCGCACACCTTGCACGCCGTCGACCGTGGTCACTTGGGCACCCAGGCAACTGCTGAGGTCACGATGATTGCCTTCGGCAAACAGGTAAAGGTCCATTTCACCGAGCAACAGTTGTTGGAAGCTGTAGGGGTCTTCGGTGATCTGTTCACCACCGGCCCACTGGATTTTCAGCAGGTACGCCCGGCGTGTAGTGAAGTGCCCGACAAACAACCCCGGCACCTGGCTCGCGTCCAGGCTGCCGATCTGCTCGCCACTGTCACGCGCCAGTACCTGGACGCTCAAGGCCTCCGGCAGGAATGCGCGGATAAACTGGCCGCCGTGCTCATCATCGTGTGGCCCGAGCACCGAGAACGGGTCATGGTGTTCGGCGCGTACCAGTGCGTCGACGTCCTTGGACGCCGGCAGTGCAGTCAACTTCGGTTGCAGCGGTTCTTTATGTGTAAAGCTCATGACGATTCCCCACCGCGTGCAGTTTTCGATATTGGTGTTAGCCCACTCAATAGGCCGTGTAACCCTTGCAAGGGCACCGGCAACCAGGTCGGACGGTTTTCCGCTTCGTAAGCCACTTCATACGCGGCCTTCTCCAGGCTGAACAAGGTCAGCGCTGCGTCCTGGCCTTTGGCATCCTGCCAGTCATGCGCCAGTGTAGACGTAGCCGACTGATAAGCCTCGATAAAGGCCTGGCGTGCTTCTTTCAGGTAACGATCGGTCACACGCTTGCGCGATATGCCCGCCTCGGGTGAGTGATCGACCCCTTGCACATTCAGCGCCATGGCCGCCGCGTAATCGAAGGAGCGCAACACGCCGCTCACATCTTTATACGGGCTGTGCTTGCCGCGTCGTTCGTGCAGCGGTCGTGCCGGTTCACCTTCGAAGTCGATCAGGTAGGCATCGCCCTTCACCACCAGCACCTGGCCCAGGTGCAAATCACCATGGACGCGGATGCGCAGCCCGCCTGCCGTGGCTTTCGCCAGGGCTTGAACATGGCTGGCGATGGCCTTTTTCTGCGCCAGCAAATCACTGACCAGCGCTTGCTCCACAGGGTTCAAATGGTTTTGATGCAGCTGTAGCAACTGCAGCGCGCGGTCGAGCTGCGCGCCGACATCCTTGGCCCAGGCCTGAGTGTCCTTGGCCGTGGTCACTTCGGGCTTGAAGTCTTTGTCTGTGGTTTTTGCACCCAGCACCACGTGCATTTCACCCAGGCGCTGGCCGAGCAATCCGGCAAAGTCGGCCAGTTCGCCCAGGGCGTTGTAGTGCTGTTCCTGCTCCGAGATGGCTTGGGCAAGCTCGTCGCGGATCGCCCGTTCCAGGTTGTTCTGCGTCCAGCTCCATGCGTCGCCCTGGTTGCTCAGGTAACCCTGGGCAATCATCAGCAGGTTGTCATGGCCGTCGGCGTCGCGGCGAATCACCGAACCCAGCAGCGGCGAAATATTCGGGTAGTCGGCTGCGGTGAGGTAGGCGCTCATTTCCAGCTCCGGGTGCACACCGGCGCTGACTTTGCGGATCAGCTTGAGCACCAGGCCCTCGCCCACCACCACTGAGCTGTTGGACTGCTCGGCGGACAAATAGCGCACTTGTGCTTCGTCCGTCAGTTGCAGCGCGTCCAGATGTTTTGTGGCTTCAAACCGCAGGTCGCCTTCGCTGGAGTTGAGCACCGTGCCGGCCTGCAGGCCCTGGATCACCGCGCGGATGAAGTGCTCAAGGCTGAACGCGTCGGTCACCAGGCCCACCTCGCGTGCCCGACGCACACGGGCCATCGCGAGCTGCTGCGGCAATGCGCTGGTGAACTGGTCCTCGCCAAGGAAGCCAAACGGCAGTTGATAGCGACTGACCTGACCACCTGCGGTCACCTCCAGCTCGCTGAGCAGTACCGGGTGTTGCGGGTCGCCAAAACGTACCCCATAGGCAATGCGCACGCTGTCGATAGCCGTGTCCTTGCCGGCAAACCAGCGGCGTTTGGGCAGCCAGGCCGGGAGCGCAGTCTGCTCCAGCGAGGTGCGGCAGGGTTCTTCCAACAGTTCTTCCATACGCTTTTTCAGTACCAGTGTGGTGAAGTCCGGCATCCCTTGAACAGGCTCCACATGCCAGCTGGGCATTTGATTCTCGGCCGCCAAGACAAACCAATAGAAACCATAAGGCGCCAGGGTCAGCAGGAAATTCAGCTGGCCGATGGGCGGAAAGGCATTGCCGCCGAGCATCTCCACCGGGACCATGCCAGCAAACGCCGACAGATCCAGCTCGGCCGCCTGGGCACTGCGTGACACGTTGGCCACGCACAGGATGATCTCGTGGCGTCCGTCTTCGCCGGTGAATTCGCGGGTATACGCCAGGATGCGGCGGTTGCTCGGCGAGAGCATTTTCAAGCTGCCACGGCCAAACGCCTTGGACTGCTTGCGCACAGCCAGCATGCGCCGGGTCCAGTTCAGCAACGAATGCGGGTCTTGGGCCTGGGTCTCGACGTTGACCGACTGGTAGCCATATTGCGGGTCCATGATCGGCGGCAGCACCAGGCTGGCCGGGTCGGCGCGGGAAAAGCCGCCGTTGCGGTCGATGGACCATTGCATCGGCGTACGCACGCCATCGCGGTCGCCGAGATAGATGTTGTCGCCCATGCCGATTTCATCGCCGTAATACAGGGTCGGCGTGCCAGGCATCGACAACAACAGGCTGTTGAGCAGTTCGACACGGCGACGGTCTCGCTCCATCAACGGCGCCAGGCGGCGGCGAATGCCCAGGTTGATGCGCGCGCGACGGTCGGCGGCGTAGTAGTTCCACAGGTAATCGCGCTCTTTGTCGGTGACCATTTCCAGGGTCAGCTCATCATGGTTGCGCAGGAAGATCGCCCACTGGCAATTGGCGGGAATCTCCGGCGTCTGCCGCAGGATATCGGTGATCGGGAAGCGATCTTCCTGGGCAAGCGCCATGTACATGCGCGGCATCAACGGGAAGTGAAAGGCCATATGGCATTCATCGCCGTCGTCGCCCTTTTTGTCACCGAAATACAACTGCGTATCTTCCGGCCACTGGTTGGCTTCGGCCAGCAGCATGCGGTCCGGGTAATGCGCATCGATCTCCGCACGGATCTGTTTGAGCACATCGTGGGTTTCGGGAAGGTTTTCGTTGTTGGTGCCGTCGCGTTCGATCAGGTACGGGATGGCGTCCAGGCGCAGGCCGTCAATGCCCATGTCCAGCCAGTAGCGCATGACCGACAGCACGGCTTTCATGACTTGCGGGTTGTCGAAGTTGAGGTCCGGCTGGTGGGAATAGAAGCGGTGCCAGAAGTACTGGCCGGCGACCGGGTCCCAGGTCCAGTTGGATTTCTCGGTGTCGAGAAAGATGATGCGCGTACCGTCGTATTTCTGTTCGTCATCCGACCAGACGTAGAAGTCCCGCGCTGCGGAGCCGGGCTTGGCCTTGCGCGCACGCTGGAACCAAGGGTGCTGGTCGGAGGTGTGGTTGATCACAAGCTCAGTGATCACACGCAGCCCGCGCTTATGCGCCTCGGCGATGAAGCGCTTGGCGTCGGCCATGGTCCCGTAATCGCTGTGCACGCCCCGGTATTCGGCGATGTCGTAACCGTCATCGCGCCGTGGCGAAGGGTAGAACGGCAGCAGCCAGATGGTGTTTACACCCAGGTCGGCGATGTAGTCGAGCTTGGCGATCAGCCCGGGGAAGTCACCGATGCCGTCGTTGTTGGAGTCGAAATAGGATTTGACATGAACTTGGTAAATCACCGCGTCTTTGTACCAGAGCGGGTCTTTGATAAAGGTGGCTGCGTTGGGTTTCTTCGCCATTGGAAACTCCTGGAAATTCTGAAAAAACCGGCTGAATGAACGCGGTTTAATGTGGGAGCGGGCTTGCCTGCGATAAGGGTGTGTCAGCACAGCACGTGTTGACTGATGTACCGCTATCGCCGGCAAGCCAGCTCCCACAGTTGATCTTCACTTGGCTCAGGATGTGGTGATACGCCAGATTCCAAACGGCATCTGCGGTTCAAGGCGCATCCACTGGGTCTTGCCATACCAGGTCCAGCGATGGCCGTTCATCAGGTCTTCGCCTTGGGTCTCGGCGTCATCCGGCAAATCCAATTCCCACAATGGCAACTCGAAACTGGCCTCCTGGGCATTGAACGGGTCAAGGTTGACCGCCACCAGAATGAAGTTGCTGCCATCCTCACTGCGCTTGCCGAAATACAGGATGTTGTCGTTCCACGCGTTGTAAAGCTTCAAGCCCAGGTGCGTTTGCAGCGCCGGGTTTTGCCGGCGGATGCGGTTGAGCTGAGCGATCTCGGCGATGATGTTGCCGGGGGCAGTGAAGTCTCGCGGGCGGATCTCGTACTTCTCTGAATCCAGGTATTCCTCTTTGCCCGGCACCGGCGCCGCTTCGCACAACTCAAAGCCCGAATACATGCCCCACAGGCCCGAACCCATGGTGGCCAGCGCGGCGCGGATCAAAAAGCCCGGGCGGCCTGACTCATGCAAAAACGGCGGATTGATATCCGGCGTATTGACGAAGAAATTCGGCCGGTAGCATTCGCGCCATGGCGACGCGTTCAACTGCGTCAGGTATTCGCTCAGCTCGGCCTTGGTGTTGCGCCAGGTGAAATAGGTGTAGCTCTGGGAATAACCGACCTTGCCCAGGCGCGCCATCATCGCCGGCGTGGTGAACGCCTCCGCGAGGAAAATCACGTCCGGGTGCTTGGCACGGACGTCGCTGATCAACCATTGCCAGAATGGCAGCGGCTTGGTGTGCGGGTTGTCGACACGGAAGGTTTTCACGCCCTCTTCCACCCAACCCACCACCACATCGCGCAGTTCGGTCCACAGGCCTGGAATCGCGTCCGCCGCGTAAAAATCGACGTTAACAATGTCCTGGTACTTTTTCGGCGGGTTTTCCGCGTATTTGATCGTGCCGTCGGGGCGCCAGTTGAACCAACCCGGATGTTCCTTGAGCCAAGGATGGTCCTGGGAACACTGGATGGCGAAGTCCAGGGCGATTTCCAGGCCATGGTCGGCAGCGGCCTGCACCAAGCGACGGAAGTCATCGCGGCTGCCCAGTTGCGGGTGAATGGCCTCGTGGCCGCCCTCTTCACTGCCGATCGCATACGGGCTGCCCGGATCATCAGGGCCAGCAGTGAGGGAGTTGTTCTTGCCTTTGCGGTGGCTGCGCCCGATCGGATGGATGGGCGGGAAGTACAGCACATCAAAACCCATGTCATGGATCATCGACAGCCGCGAGTGCACATCATTAAAGGTGCCATGACGCGCAGGATCGTCAGTGATCGAGCGCGGAAAAAGCTCGTACCAACTGGCGAACAGTGCGGCCTCGCGCTCCACATCAATCGGGTACACGGTGCTGATGCTCAAATAAGCGCGGTGATCGGCCTGGGTCATCAGGTGTGCACTGTCTTCGCGCAGAAACTTCGCGACCTGCTCGGTTTCCAACAGGCCGGAGAGTTCGTGGTGTAGCAGCATCAGGCGGTCGCGCAGTTCATTGTCACTGCGTTCGGCGGCCTGCAGCACCAGGCTGCGGCCTTCCTGCAATTCCAGGCTGACCGGTACGCCGGCTTCATGCTTCTTGCGCAGCTCGTAGCAGAAGCTGGCGAAGGTATCGATCCAGGCTTCAATGCAATATTCGTGGGGGCCTTGCTGGGTGACGGTAAACGCGCCCTCCCAGCCATTGTTGCCCACATCAGTCATCACCACGCTGTGCCAGCTCTCTTCCTGCAGCGGGCGCCAGCGGATCAGTACGGCGAGCTTGTCATGGCCGTCGGCGAACACGTTGCTGGTGACATTGACCCTTTGGCCAACCACGGCCTTGACGGCGAATTCGCCGCCGTCAATCACGGGGGTGGTGCTTTCGATAGCAATCCTGGGCAGCAACAGCGCCTTGGACAGCGGCAATATGGCGTTCTCTGGAACCTGTGCTTCAGCAGTCATCGAGCATCTTCCCCTTACGCCCTATGGACGCTCTTTGCTTGATCCGAATTCTGGTGCGGCCATGCTCTTCCTGAGCAGCGCCGCTTATAGGTCCGAGCCTGCGTCGCTGTTAAAAGTTCAGGTGAATGTGTCGCCACTGGGCGGGAATCAATTCAGCCCGGCGGCTGTCCACCGCTAGAGCCAAGCACAAAGGAGGCCACACCGATGAATATCCCAATCCCGGCTGAAACGCCGGACCCCAATATCGACATCCCGACCCTGCCGCCGACCGAGCCGGCGCCAATTCCGGAAAAGGAGCCGCCAGAAAATGAGCCGCCGCCGGTCGAAGAACCGCCGACGACCATGCCCCCGGTGATCGTCAGTCCTTCTCGAAACGCTTGACGATTTTCGGCATCACGCTGAACACCACCAAGGCCAGGAATGTGCTCAGAACCGCTGTCGATTCCCGGCCCAACCCGGCCGAGACCCCAATCGCAGCGGTCATCCACAAGCCGGCTGCGGTGGTCAGGCCTTTGACATGGCCGTCTTCATCATCCTTGCCCTTGATGATCGTGCCAGCGCCGAGAAAGCCGATCCCGGCGATCACGCCCTGTACCACCCGGCTCATGGCATCCGCCTGGTTGCCAGACATTTGCGGCACCATGACAAACAGCGCAGCGCCCAACCCCACCAGCATATGTGTGCGCACCCCGGCGGCCTTGCCCTTGCTCTCTCGCTCAAAACCGAGAATGCCGCCGAGGATCGAGGCGATCAGCAGCCGCACAGTGATCTGGGTGAGCTGCCTGGCGTCGCCGATGTCGGCAAATTCAGCCTGCAGGGTTTGCCACACTTCATGCCACCAAGCGTCCATCTCAGCTGTCCTTTGTCATTGTTGGTAAAGGATGGACAGCGGCGACCGCCAGTCAGTTGCCTGGAACCCCTGCGCAGCGCCGTCCCCTAACCTTCAATAGCTCACAAAACAGGAGATCAGCATGCCCATACGTATCGAAAACCAACTGTGCTACTTCATGCTCGATGACAACGGCCAGGAACAGAGCGTGCCAGCGACCCGGGTCAATATTGTTACCGACATCGACAAATCCATGTCTTACGTGGAATTGGCGGGCGAGCGGATCTATATCACCGAAGCCGAGGCAGACGCGCTGACGGTCGCGGGCGCCCACGATGAGCGTCAACATGTAAAGGCCGACGGCCCTGGTTCGTTGATTTGATTGATCTGCATCAGCACACCCCAGACAATGCTGCGCCGCTTGTTCCACGGGGTGCAGCGGATTGTCGCAGCGACTCTCTCATAGTCCATCTGATCCGATTTTTATCGCCCTAGCTGAGTCTGTTATGCAAACAGAGCCACGCGCATAGTTCATCCGCCTGATGGAGGCTGATGAGCGAACGACCATGAGCGAACGAATCCCCACCGTGGAAACCTTTGAGCCCATACACCCAAAGAAGGTGAAGGCCAAATCCAGCGACAACCTGGTTCATACCCGCAGCTTTACCGGCGTGTTCCGCACTTTGCGCGTGTGCGGTGCAGGCTTTCTGTTCCTGGCCTTTTTCGGCACCGTGTGGCTGAACTGGGGTGGCAGGCAGGCGGTGCTGTGGGACCTGGCGGACAGTAAATTCCACATTTTTGGCGCCACGTTCTGGCCGCAGGACTTCATCCTGCTGTCGGCCTTGTTGATCATCTGCGCCTTCGGCCTGTTTGCGATCACCGTATTTGCCGGCCGCGTGTGGTGCGGCTATACCTGCCCGCAAAGCTCGTTTACCTGGCTGTTCATGTGGTGCGAGAAGGTCACCGAAGGTGAACGCAACCAGCGCATCAAGCTGCAAGCCGCGCCCTGGAGCCTGAACAAACTGGCGCGACGCTCGGCCAAACACACGATGTGGCTGGGCATCAGCGTGCTGACCGGGCTGACCTTTGTCGGCTACTTCACACCCATCCGCCCGCTGGCCGCAGAATTGCTGACCTGGCAAATGGGCGGCGTCAGCCTGTTCTGGGTGCTGTTTTTCACCGGTGCCACCTATCTCAACGCGGGCTGGCTGCGTGAAGCGGTGTGTATGCACATGTGCCCGTATGCGCGTTTCCAAAGCGTAATGTTTGATAAGGACACCCTGACCATTTCCTACGACGTGGCCCGCGGCGAACACCGTGGCCCGCGCAAACGTGAGGTCAAACCCGCCGACGTCGGTCTGGGCGATTGCATTGACTGCCAACTGTGCGTGCAGGTCTGCCCGACCGGCATCGACATCCGCGATGGCCTGCAAATGGAATGCATAGGCTGCGCGGCGTGCATCGACGCCTGCGATTCGATCATGGACAAGATGGGCTACGCGCGCGGTTTGGTGAGCTACACCAGTGAACATCAACTGCAAGGCGGCAAGACCCACCTGCTACGGCCGCGCCTGATCGGCTACAGTGCCGTGCTGTTAGTGATGATTGCGGCGTTGGTGGTGGCGCTGGTGGAACGGCCGATGGTGTCACTGGATGTCACCAAGGACCGTGGCATGTTCCGTGAGAACGCCCAGGGCCTGATCGAAAACATCTACAGCCTCAAGGTGATCAACAAGACCCAACAGCACCAGGACTACCGCCTGGAACTGGTGGACGCCGATGGCTTCCAGCTGCAAGGCAAGACCGAGATCAGCCTGGCGCCGGGGGAAATCAGTGATGTACCGGTGTCGGTGGCCTTGCTGGCGGATAAACCGGCGAGCAGTTCGCAGGCCCTGCGCTTCAAGGTGACGGATGTGGATGAACCGTGGATCTACAGCGCGGCCGATAGCCGCTTTGTGGCGCCGCTGAACCGCTGAGGCCTGTCAGGCACTGAAGATCCCATTTAGCCCTGCGTACAATTTAAGAAAGTGATTAGGCCCCATGAAACGCTACGAAAAATTCGCCGACGACATTGCAGAACTGATCCGCTCCGGCGTGCTCGGCTCCGGCCAGCGGGTGCCGTCGGTGCGCTATGCCAGCCAGACCTATGGCGTCAGCCCCTCCACGGTGTTCCAGGCCTATTATCTGTTGGAGCGCCGCGGCCTGATTCGCGCGCGACCGCGCTCTGGCTACTTCGTCAACACCCATGCGCCCAGCCCGTTCTCCGAGCCGGTGGTGAGTGAACAGGTGCACGAATCCACCGAAGTGGACGTCAGCGAACTGGTGTTCTCAGTCCTCGACTCGATCAAGGACCCCAACACCGTGGCTTTCGGCTCGGCCTTCCCCAGCCCGATGCTGTTCCCGCTGCCGCGCTTGGCACGCTCCCTGGCCAGCGCCAGCCGCGAGATGGACCCGCGCCTGGTCGTCACCGACATGTCACCGGGCAACCCGCAACTGCGCCGGCAAATCGCGCTGCGGTATATGGTCGGCGGGCTGATGCTGCCTATGGAAGAGCTGCTGATTACCAATGGCGCGCTGGAAGCACTGAACCTGTGCCTGCAAGCCGTCACCGAACCGGGCGACCTGGTGGCAATCGAAGCCCCGGCGTTCTATGCCTGCCTGCAAGTGCTGGAGCGCTTGAAACTCAAGGCGGTGGAAATCCCCGTGCACCCACGCGATGGCATTGATCTCAACGCACTGGCGCAAAGCCTTGAGCGCTACCCGATCAAGGCCTGCTGGACCATGACCAGCTTCCAGAACCCCATGGGCGCGACCTTGCCGGAAGCCAAGAAACAAGCGCTGGTGGAGCTGTTGCGCGGCCATCAGGTGCCGCTGATCGAAGACGATGTGTACGCCGAGCTGTATTACGGTCAACAGGCCCCCAAACCGGCCAAGGCTTTCGATACCGAAGGCCTGGTGATGCATTGCGGTTCCTTCGCCAAAAGCCTGGCGCCTGGCTATCGCGTGGGCTGGGTCGCAGCCGGGCGCTTTGCGCAGAAGGTCGAACGCTTGAAGTTAATGACCTCGCTGTGCCCATCGATGCCCGCCCAGGCAGCGATTGCCGATTACCTGCAACACGGCGGCTATGACCGGCACCTGCGCAAATTGCGCTATGCCCTGGAAGAACAGCAAAGCGCCATGCTGGCTGCCATCGCGCGCTACTTCCCGGCGCAGACGCGCGTCAGTCAACCGGCCGGTGGCTATTTCCTGTGGCTGGAATTGCCGGAGCAGACGGATTCGTTGAAGTTGTTCCAGATGGCGTTGGCGCAAGGTATCAGCATCGCACCGGGGCCGATTTTCTCGGCGACCCAACGGTTCAGGAACTGTATTCGCTTGAACTACGGCAGCCCGTGGACTGAAGCGTCGGAGAAGGCGATGGAGACGTTGGGACGGATTGTGCGGTCATTTTGAACAGGAACCGAACCTAACAGAGGGCCACACAGGAAAGCGCCTGCCTCACTTCGAGACAGGCGCTTTCGCCAAGTCCAACTGAAGGTTTCTCATGAACACGCCTGCCTCTTCAAGCCACATGCAGTTGCCAATTCCACCCCATTACATGCGTGCAGCCGAACAGAAGCAGGTGCGCGAGATGACGGGCCCCATGGGGCGTCCTAGCGGTGACCTTCGTTCGGCAGACAGGATTATCGAGCAGAGCCCTGTACTTAAGCACTTTTTGGACAACCGCGATAATTACCACCTGCTTGATGACCTGAAGATGCAAGTCGGTGACTGGACCACAGCCAATCCGGGCCCGGAAGCAAGGGCCAATGCGGCCTACGACCTGGACAAAGTGTTGCGGTTCATTGATAACTTGGACGATCGCAGCTTGAACGCCAGCCATAGTCGCAACGGGCAGATCGACGGTTTCTCCAGCAACGGCTACAGCACCCTGGATAACTCGGAAGCCAGCCTACTCAAGGAGTTTTCCCACAAAGGCTATTCAGTGCTGCGCCGTCTACCGACCTGAAGGTGCGCTAGCGGCCGCCGCCTAAATCCAGAAAAGTACCGGTGGTATACGAAGCTTTGTCCGACAGCAGCCAGATAATCGCTTCCGCCACTTCATCCGGGCGCCCGCCCCTGGCCATGGGGATGCCGGACTCGAGTTTGCTGACGCGGTCCGGGTCGCCGCTCAGGGCGTGGAAGTCAGTGAAGATGTAACCAGGGCGCACGGCGTTGACACGAATGCCCTCGCCCGCGACTTCCTTCGACAAGCCCAGGGTGAACGTGTCGAGCGCGCCTTTGGAGGCCGCATAATCGACGTATTCACCCGGCGAGCCCAGTCGGGCCGCCACCGATGAGACGTTGACGATGCTGCCGCCCTGCCCGCCATGCTTGGGCGACATACGCAGCACCGCGTGCTTGGCACACAGGATCGGCCCGAGCACGTTGGTTTTCATGATTTTAAGGATGCGGAACTCGGACATCTCATCAACCCGCGCCTTGTGCCCCACGGTGCCAGCATTGTTGACCAGTGCAGTGACGCGACCCAATTCGGCGTCGACACGGTTGAACAAGGCGATCACTTCATCTTCGCTGCTCACATCGGCGCGCACGGCAATCGCCTGGGCGCCCAGGGCACGGACCAGCTCGAGCACGCGGTGAGCAGCCTCTTCGTCGGACTGGTAGTTGATGCAGATGCGATAGCCCTCGCGAGCGGCCAGCGATGCCGTCTCGGCGCCAATCCCACGGCTGCCCCCGGTGATGATGACGACTTTGTCCATACGTGCGTTCTCCTGATTCAACCTGACAGTTAGGGTCGTATCCGAGAATACCCGTCACGCACGGCTTTTGTCAGGCGCAACGCCTGTATCGG
Organism: Pseudomonas sp. RA_15y_Pfl1_P11; assembly: GCF_963970975.1. Taxonomy (NCBI): domain Bacteria; kingdom Pseudomonadati; phylum Pseudomonadota; class Gammaproteobacteria; order Pseudomonadales; family Pseudomonadaceae; genus Pseudomonas; species Pseudomonas sp. RA_15y_Pfl1_P11. The sequence goes on along the minus strand of NZ_CAXAOY010000014.1, from coordinate 147,730 downwards.
CGCGTTGGATATCGGCCATGAACGCCTCCGCCGGCAACGGGCGCCCCAGCAGATAACCCTGCAGGGAATCACACCCCAACTGAGTCAGGAAACGCTGCTGCACATTGGTTTCCACGCCTTCGGCGACAATGCGCAACCCCAACGCCTGGCCGAGTGCGACGATGGCCGAGACGATGGCGGCGTCATCGCTGTCGTGCTCCAGGTCGCGGACAAACCCACGGTCGATCTTCAGCTCATTGGCGGGCAGGCGCTTGAGGTACATGAGGCTGGAGTAACCCGTACCGAAGTCATCGATGGACAAATCGACCCCCATGTCCGACAGCGCCTGCAACACGGTCATGCTCGCATCGGCATCGCTCATGGCGGTGGTTTCGGTGATTTCCAGGGTCAGGTTGTTGGCGGGCAACTGATGGCGTTCAAGGGCCGCGGCCACGCTCTTGACCAGTCCGGCATGGCAGAACTGCATGGCCGAAAGGTTCACCGCTATGCGCCAGTCTTCGTAGCCTTGGGCGTACCAGATACTCATTTGACGACAGGCTTCATTGAGCACCCACTCGCCGATGGGAATGATCAGCCCGGTCTTTTCCGCCCGTTCAATGAACATCCCCGGCAGCAGCAGCCCCTGTTGCGGATGCGCCCAGCGCAACAGCGCTTCGGCACCCACCGGAATACCGCTCACCGCGTCGAACTTGGGCTGGTAGTAGAGCTGGAACTGCTGCTGTTCCAGGGCATTGCGCAGGTCTTGCAATAACTGCAACTGCTTGCGCGCATTGGTGCTCATCGATGCATCAAAAAAGCTGTAGCCGTTTTTGCCCACGCCCTTGGCGTGGTACATCGCGGCGTCAGCGTTCATCAGCAGTTCCCGGGGGGTGCCACCATTGCCTGGGAACATGGCGATACCAACGCTGGCGGAGATCTTCAGTTCATGTTCGGCTACCTGGAACGCGCGATTAATCAGCATCACCTGGCGTTCGGCAAGGCCGAGCGCGTCATCCGGCTGGGTCAGTTGCACCAGCAATACGAACTCATCCCCGCCGATACGCGCCAAGGTGTCCTGGCTACGCAAATCTTCACGCAGGCGTTGGCCAACTTCACGCAGCAACTGGTCGCCCATGTGGTGGCCGAAGGCATCGTTGACCGGTTTGAAGCCGTCCAGATCGATAAACATCAGTGCAAAGCAACCGCCCTGCTCCTTGACGGCCTGCATGGCTTGTTGAATACGGTCGGCGAGCAAGGTGCGATTGGGCAAGCCGGTGAGCATGTCGTGCAGGGCCAGGTGGGTCAGTTCCTGATTGGCTTGGGTCAGGGAGTCAGCGAGCACCGCCGTGCGGGCTTCCAGCCGCGCGTCGAGCAATGAAGTCAGCAAGGCGATGGCGAGCACCGCCAGGGTCGTGACCAGTACCAGATTGTCCAGGCCATTGCCGCTCAAGCCATCCAGTGCGGCACCGCAGAAACTGTCATCGGCGAACTGCGCCGCCGCCATACCGGTGTAATGCATGCCGACGATGGCAAACCCCATGACGACCGCTGCGCCACCCCGTGCCAGGCGCACGTATGGTGTATTACGACGCAGGTTGAAGGCGATCCACAGCGCTGCGCCGCAGGCTCCGACGGCAATCAACAAAGAAGCGCCAAACAAGGCCGGGTCGTAGTCGATACCCGGCGTCATGCGCATCGCGGCCATGCCGGTGTAGTGCATGCAGGCGATGCCCGTGCCCATGATCAGCGCACCAAATGCCAGTTGCCACGCGGGTAAACGCGGCTGGCTGACCAACCACAATGCAAAGCCGCTGGAGAGCACCGCGATCAACAACGACAACCCGGTGATGCCGCTATCGAAGCCGAGCGCAAACGGTAAACGCAGCGCGAGCATGCCGATGAAATGCATCGACCACACCCCGACCCCCATCGCCATCGCGCCGCCGGCTATCCATAGATAAACCGCGCGACCTTTGGCGGTGGCAAGGCGGCCGGATAGGTCCAACGCGGTGTAGGAAGCAAGGATCGCGACAAACAGTGAGATCGCGACCAGGGAGGGTGAATAACTACCGATGAGCATGGGACTTCTCGTTCGCAGCAGGCCTGAGAGGCCCGTGCAAATTGGCAAAGCGGGCGATTGTAGCGAGAATAATTCTTGTACAGTTGATTAATTATCGCATAGCCATTACTGGCATTTTGACGTCAATCGGCCGGCTCGAAAACCCCTTAATTCTTTTGTTTAGGTTGAGTCCAAATGTCGGAGCGGGCTTGCTCGCGAAGGCGGTGAATCAACCCACTAATCCGGTGACTGACACACTGCCTTCGCGAGCAAGCCCGCGCCCACATTGGACTGAGTTCACACTCACTCTTTCTCGGCAATGGGTGTTTGCCCATCCCAACCACCGCCCAGCGCGGCGATCAGTTGCACACTGGCCACCAGGCGCGTCTGCAGCAAGGTCAATACGGTGCGTTCGTTGCTCAGGGCCGTCGCTTGCACGGTGACCACGTCGAGATAGGCAATCAGCCCGGCCTTGTACTGGTTCTGGGTCAGCCGTAGCGATTCACGCGCGGCCTCAAGCGCTTCATTGCTCACCACCGCCTCGTCTTCCAGCACCTTGAGCTGCACCATGTAGTTTTCCACTTCGCGCAAACCATCCAACACGGTCTGGCGGTACTTGGCGACGGTCTCATCGTAGCTGGCCACGCTGCGGTCAACTTCCGCCGAACGCTGGCCGCCGTCGAACAGGGTCATGGCGAGCTTGGGGCCTACCGACCAGAAGCGGTTGGGCAGGCTGATCCAATCGGAATAGGTGCTGCTCGAATAACCCCCGGCGAGGCTCAGGCTCAGGTCTGGGTAGTAGGCGGCCTCGGCCACGCCGATATTGGCGTTGGCGGCGATCACCGAGCGTTCGGCCGAGGCGATATCCGGGCGACGCTCAAGCAGTTGCGACGGCAGGCTCAGCGGAATCTGCGGCAGTGCCGGAATATCTTTGCTCACTGCCAGGTTGAAGTTGGCCGGCGCCTCGCCGATCAGCACGGCAATTGCGTTCTCCAGCTGGGCACGCTGCCAGATGAGGTCGATCAGGCTGGCCTGGGTGGTCTTGAGCTGGGTTTGCGCCTGGGCTACCGCGTCTTTGCCGGAGACCCCGGCACGGTATTGGTTCTGGGTCATTTGCAGGGAGCGTTGATAGGCCTCCAGCGTGGCTTGCAGCAAACGCGTCTGTTCATCCATCACGCGCAGTTGCAGGTAGCTTTGCACCAGTTCCGACTGTTGGCTCAGGCGCATCGCTGCAAGGTCCGCCGAGCTGGCTTCGGCGCTGGCCTCGTTGGCTTCCAGGCCACGGCGCAATTTGCCCCAGATATCCGCCTCCCAGCTCACGCCCAACTGTGCGTTCAGGGTGTCACGGATACCGCTGCTGGAACTGCTCAGGCTGGCGCTGCTGCTGCCGGTGCCTTGGCTGGCGCGGGTTTTACCGACGCTGAGGTCAACAGCGGGGTAGAACGCACCACGGGAACTGCGCACCAGCGCCTGGGCCTGGCGAAAGCGCGCTTCGGCCTGGGCGACGGTTTGGTTTGAGTGGTTGAGGCGCAGCACCAGGTCATTGAGCTGGCGGTCGCCGTACAGTTCCCACCAGGCGCCACGGGCCAGGTCGTCGCTTGGGGTTGCCTGGCGCCAGCCCTGGGCTTCTTTGAACTGGGCGGGCTCGACGACTTCCGGACGCTTGTAGTCGGGACCAACGGCGCAGGCGCTGAGCAACACGCCACACAGCACCAGGCTCGCCACGCGGCAACCGCGGAACATGGCCAAGCGGGCAAAGGTTGAATCGGTCATAGCGCAGTGTCCAGGGCAGCATCGGTACGCACGCCGCGCCATTTGTTGAAGCGATGGCGCGCGCGGTCCAGATAGAGGTAAACCACCGGGGTGGTGTAAAGGGTCAGGACCTGGCTGAACACCAGGCCGCCGATGATGGTCAGGCCCAGGGGGCGACGCATTTCCGCGCCATCACCACTGCCCAACAGCAAAGGCAACGCACCGAGGATGGCCGCCAGGGTCGTCATCAGGATCGGCCGCAAACGCAGCAGGCAGGCGCTGCGAATCGACTCCATCGGGCCCATGCGGTCGTTACGCTCCAACTGCAGGGCCAGGTCGATCATCAAGATCGCGTTCTTCTTCACCACACCAATCAGCAGGAACAGGCCCAGCAAGGAGATCAGGCTGAACTCGCCCCCCGTCAGGTAAATCGCGAGCATCGCGCCAACACCGGCCGACGGCAGGGTCGAGAGGATCGTCAAGGGGTGGATGTAGCTTTCATACAGAATGCCCAGCACCAGGTACACCGCCACCAACGCGCCGAGGATCATGAACGGCTGGCCCTTCTGTGTGGCCGCGAAGGCATCGGCGGTGCCGGCCATCTTGGCGATGACATCTTCTGGCAAGCCGACCTTGGCAATCGCCCGCTCGATAGCGGCCGTGCCCTGCTCCACTGTCACACCGGGCGCCATGTCGAAGGCAATGTTTTCCGAAGCGAACTGGCCTTCGTGGCTGACGCGGTCGTCCGCCAGGCTGTTCTCGTAATGGGCAATGGTCGATAACGGTACCCGCGCGCCGTCAGCGGTGATCACCTGCATCTGGTTCAGGGTGATCGGGTCCTGCGCGTATTTGGGATTGACCTCCATCACCACCTGATACTGGTTGAGGCTGTCGTAGATGGTGGAAATCTGCCGCTGGCTGTAGGCGTTGTTGAGCACCGCCGTGACCATATTCATGTCGATACCCAGGCGTTTGGCCTGGTCGCGGTCGACAATCAGCGTGACCTGCGCCGCACCCCGGCCTTCTCGGGCGTCGATGGCGGTGAGTTCCGGCAGCTCACGCAGGGCCGCGACGACCTTCGGATACCACAGGCGCAGTGCCGCCAGGTCGCCACTTTGCAGGATGTAGGAATACTGCGCACTGGTCTGGTCGCGGCTGCCGCCGAATTGCAGGTCCTGGTCGGCCATCAGGAACAGCCGCCCGCCCGGCACCAACGGCAGGTCCTTGCGCAGGCGCTCGATCACCGCCTGGGCGGAAATCTTGCGTTCGCTGATTGGTTTGAGGCGTACCAGCATCACCGCGTTGTTGGTGCCACTGTTGCCGCCGATAAAGCCGGCCACGCTGAGCACTGCAGGGTCCTTGAGCACGGCTTTGCGGAAGGTTTCCATCTTCGGTTGCATCACGCTGAACGACAGGCCGTCATCGCCTCGCACAAAACCGATCAACTGGCCGGTGTCCTGCTGCGGCATGAAGGTTTTCGGTACCACCACGTACAGCACCACGTTCAAACCAATGGTCAGCAACAGGCTGAGCAGGGTCAGGCGACGATGGCGCAGCACCCAGTCCAGGCTGGTGGCATAGCCGGCGACCATGCGGTCGTTGACCTTCTGGCTCCAGCGCTGCAAACCGGTCATTTCGCCTTTGACATGGGGCTTGAGCCAGCGCGCGCAAAGCATCGGCGTGAGGGTCAGCGAGACAATCAGCGACACAATGATCGCCGCCGACAAGGTGATGGAAAACTCGCGGAACAGGCTGGTGACAATCCCCCCCATGAACAGGATGGACAGGAACACCGCCACCAGCGACACGTTCATCGACAGCAAGGTAAACCCGACTTCCTCGGCCCCCAGGTACGCCGCCTTCATCGGCGGCACGCCTTCGTCGATATGCCGGGAAATGTTCTCCAGCACCACAATGGCATCGTCCACCACCAGGCCGGTGGCCAGGATCAACGCCATCAAGGAAAAATTGTTCAACGAAAAACCGTACAGGTACATCACCGCGAAGGTGCCCACCAGCGAAACCGGCACCGCCAGGGTCGGGATCAGCGAGGCACGGAAGTTACCGAGGAACAGGTACACCACCAGAATCACCAGGCCCACGGCGATCAGCAGGGTCATCTCGGCTTCGTGCAAGGTGGCCGTGATCACCGGCGAGCGGTCCATCGCCAGGCTCAGCTTGACGCTGGACGGCAGCACCGCTTGCAACGCCGGCAACTGCGCCTTGATCTGCCTGACCGTCTCGATGATGTTGGCACCGGACTGGCGGTTGATCACCAGCAGCACCGCCGGTTCGTTGTTGAAGAAGCCGCTGTTGTAGCGGTCTTCCACGCCGTCGCTGATCTTCGCCACATCACTCAAGCGCAAGGCGGCACCGTTCTGGTAACGGATCAACAGCGGCTCGTAGTCCTTGGCCTTTTCCAGCTGGTCGTTGGCCTGGATCTGCCAGTTGCGCTGGCTGTCTTCCAGGGACCCTTTGGGCCGGCGCTGGTTAGCATTGGCGATGGTGTTGCGCACATCGTCGAGGGCCACGCCGTACTGGTCGAGCGCCTTGGGCTCCAGCTCGATGCGCACCGCCGGCAGGGAGCTGCCGCCGATCTGCACTTCGCCTACGCCCGGCACCTGGGACAGGCTTTGCGAAAGAATGGTCGAGGCCAGGTCGTACAGCTCGCCCTTCTGCAGCACGTCCGAGGTCAGCGACAGCACCATGATCGGCGCCTGGGACGGGTTGATCTTTTTGTAGGTGGGCATGCTGCGCATGCCGCTGGGCAGCAGGTTGCGCGAGGCATTGATTGCCGCCTGCACTTCCCGCGCAGCGCCGTTGATATCACGGTCGGAGTCAAACGCGAGGATCACCCGGGTGGAGCCCTGGCTCGACGAGCTGCTCATGGTGGTAATGCCGGCAATCGAGCCAAACGAGCGCTCCAGCGGTGTGGCCACGGTAGACGCCATCACCTCGGGGCTCGCGCCAGGCAAGCTGGCCGACACCACGATCACCGGAAAATCGATCTGCGGCAGCGGCGATACCGGCAGCAGGTTGAAGCTGACACCGCCCAGCAACATGATCGCCAGGCTCAGCAGCATGGTCGCTACCGGCCTGCGAATGAAAGGTCCGGACAGGTTCATGACTCAACCGGCTCCAGGCTTTGTGGCTCTTTGCGCCAGCGACGGCCCAGGCGATCGAAGTACAGGTAAATCACCGGCGTGGTGAACAGCGTCAACACCTGGCTCACCAGCAGACCGCCGACCATCACCAGACCCAAAGGTTGACGCAATTCAGCGCCGGAACCCGTGGCGAGCATCAACGGCACCGCGCCAAACAGCGCCGCCAGGGTGGTCATCAGGATCGGCCGGAAGCGCAGCAGCGCCGCCTGGTAGATCGCGGTCTGTGGGTCGAGGCCCTGGTTGCGTTCGGCATCGAGTGCGAAGTCGATCATCATGATCGCGTTCTTCTTGACGATACCGATCAGCAAAATGATGCCGATGATCGCAATCATGCCCAGGTCATTGCCACTGAGCAGCAACGCCAGCAAGGCGCCGACGGCCGCCGACGGCAAGGTCGAGAGGATGGTGATCGGGTGGATATAACTCTCATAGAGCACACCCAGCACGATGTACATGGTGACCACCGCCGCCAGGATCAGCAGCAAGGTGCTCGACAGCGAGGCTTCGAACGCCTGGGCCGCGCCCTGGAATTGGGTCTGCACGCCCACCGGCATGCCGATGTCTTTCTGGGTCTGGTTGATCAGCTCCACGCCTTTGCCCAACGCGACACCAGGCGCCAGGTTGAACGACATCATCACCGCCGGGAACTGGCCGATGTGCGCAATCGCCAGTTGTGCCTGGCGCTGTTCCACATGGGCCAGGCTGGACAAGCGCACCTGGCCGCCATCGGTGGTTTTCACATGGATCTGGTTCAGCGCATCCGGGCCCAGGGTTTCGCCGGACTGGGCCTGCAATACCACGCGGTACTGGCTGGCCTGGGTATAAATGGTAGAAATCTGCCGTTGGCCGAAGGCATCGTAGAGCGCATCGGTGATGCTCGATACGCTGACACCCAGGCGTGACGCCGCATCGCGGTCGATCATCAGGTACACCTGCAGGCCCTTGTCCTGCAGGTCGCTGGCAACGTCGGTGAGTTCGGGCATCTGGCTCAACGCGTGGACTAGTTTTTCGCTCCACAACGCCAGCAGTTCGGCGTCCGGCGATGACATGCTGAATTGGTACTGGGTGCGGCTGACGCGGTCTTCGATGGTCAAGTCTTGCACCGGCTGCATGAACAGGCGGATGCCCACCAGCTTGTCGATTTGCGGCTGCAGGCGGGTGATCACTTGGGCTGCGCTCAAGTCGCGCAGGCCGTGAGCCTTGAGGTTGATCAGCAAGCGCCCACTGTTGAGGGTAGCGTTGTCACCGTCCACACCAATGTAGGACGACAGGCTTTCCACCGCTGGATCGGCCAGGATGATCTTCGCCAGCGCCTGCTGGCGCTGGCTCATGGCGGCGAAGGAAATCGACTGCGGCGCTTCGGAAACACCCTGGATCACGCCCGTATCCTGCACCGGGAAGAAGCCTTTGGGCACCACCAGGTACAGCACCACGGTCAGGCCCAGGGTCGCGATGGCGACCAGCAGGGTCAGCGGTTGGTGCCGGAGCACCCACTGCAACATGCTTCCATAACGCGCGATCAACCAATCGATCCACGCACCACTGGCTTTGTAGAATCGGCTTTGCTCCTCTTCCTTGGGTTCACGCTTGAGCAGCCGCGCGCACATCATCGGCGTGAGGGTCAGGGACACCACCAGGGAAATCAGGATCGCCACTGCCAGGGTGATGGCGAACTCACGGAACAGGCGCCCCACGACGTCGGCCATGAACAGCAGCGGAATCAATACCGCGATCAGCGACAGGGTCAGGGAAATCAGGGTAAAACCGATTTGCTTGGCGCCCTTGAGCGCGGCGGCAAGCGGCGTTTCGCCCTCCTCGATATAGCGCGAGATGTTCTCCAGCATCACGATGGCATCGTCCACCACGAAACCGGTGGCGATGGTCAAGGCCATCAGCGTGAGGTTGTTGATGGAGAAACCCGCCAGGTACATCACACCAAAGGTACCCACCAGCGACAGCGGCACGGCGATGGACGGAATGAGCGTGGCGCTGACCCTGCGCAGGAACAGGAACGTCACCATCACCACCAGGGCGATGGCGATGAGCAGTTCATGTTGCACGTCTTTCACCGACGCCCGGATGGTTTGGGTGCGGTCTGTGAGCACCGTCACGTCGAGGCCGGCCGGCAGGTTGTCGGTGATGCTTGGCAGCAGCGCCTTGATGCGGTCCACCACCTCGATCACGTTGGCCCCCGGCTGGCGCTGGATATTCAGCAGCACGGCCTGGTTTTCATTGGCCCAGGCGGCGAGGCGCTCGTTTTCGGCGCCGTCGACGATCTGTGCCACGTCTTTTAGACGCAAAGGCGCGCCGTTGTTGTAGGCCAGGATCAACTCGGCGTATTGCGCAGGCGAGACCAACTGATCATTGGCATCGAGCATCGACACGCGGGTGGGGCCGTCGAAGTTACCCTTGGGCTGGTTGACGTTGGACGCAGCGATCAAGGTGCGCACGTCCGACAGGTTCAAGCCGTTGGCCGCCAGGGCCTCGGGGTTGACCTTGATGCGCACGGCCTGGCGCTGGCCACCGGCGATGCTGACCATGCCGACGCCGCTGATCTGCGCGATTTTCTGCGCCATGCGCGTGTCGACCAGGTCATTGAGCTTGGGCAGCAACATGGTTTTTGACGTGATGGCCAGGGTCAGCACCGGGGTGTCCGCCGGGTTGACCTTGTTGTACACCGGCGGCGCCGGCAAATCCTTTGGCAACAGGTTGGTCGCGGCGTTGATCGCGGCCTGCACCTGTTGCTCGGCGACATCCATATTGATGTCGAGGTTGAAACGCAGGGTCAGCACCGACGCGCCGCCGGAACTGGTGGACGCCATTTGCGTGAGGCCGGGCATTTGCCCGAACTGGCGCTCCAACGGCGCGGTGACCGCACTGGTCATCACATCCGGGCTGGCGCCGGGGTACAGGGTCATCACCCGAATGGTCGGGTAGTCCACTTGGGGCAAAGCCGATACCGGCAACAAGCGGTACGAAATGATGCCGGCCAAGACAATGGCCAGCATGCTCAGCGTGGTGGCGACCGGGCGAAGGATAAACAGTCGCGACAGGTTCATGAACCGACCTTTTGCGCCTTGCCGGCAGCAGCGCCGGTCTCCCCTTTCGCGGCGGGCTTGCCTTGCAGGTGTTCGGTCGGCGTAGTCGGCACTTCGCTGCTCTCATTCACCACTTCGACTTCGCTGCCGTCCTTGAGACGGTCAGTGCCTTCCAGCACCACGCGGTCGCCGGCCTTGAGACCTTGCTTGATCACCGTGTTATCGCCATCGGTATCGCCGACCACCAGCGGCTGCACCTTGACCTTCTTGTCGCCGTCGAGCACGTAGACGAAGGTGCCGGTGTTGCCGAACTGGATCGCCGCCGACGGCGCCAGCACTACGTTATGCAGGGTGTCAGCCAACAAGTGCACATTGACGAACTGATTGGGGAACAGCGCCTGGTCCTTGTTATCAAAGCGCGCCTTGAATTTCAGGGTGCCGGTGGTGACGTCGATCTGGTTGTCCAGGCTTTGCAGTACGCCGGTGGCTTGTACTTTCACATCGCCGCGGTCCCAGGCTTCCACAGGAAGTTTGTTGCCGGCGTGGTAGCGAGCAAGCACGGTTTCCAGGGTATTTTCCGGCAGGGTGAAGACGACGCTGATCGGTTGGGTCTGAGTGATCACGGCCAGGGCGGTGGTGTCGTTGGCCGCCACCAAGTTGCCAACGTCCACCTGGCGCAGGCCTACGCGGCCGCCGATCGGCGCGCGGATCTTGGTGAAGTCGAGGTTGAGCTTGGCGTCATCCACCGCGCCCTGGTTGGTCTTGACCGTGCCCTGGTATTGCAGGACCAGCGCTTCGGCGGTGTCCAGGGTCTGCTTGGCGATACTGTCCTGGGCGAACAGGTCGCGATAACGCTGCACGTCGACCTGGGCGTTTTTCAGTTGGGCCTGGTTCTGCATCAGCGTGCCCTGGGCCTGGAGCAAGGCGTTCTGGTAGCTGCGCGGGTCGATCTCGGCCAGCAGGTCGCCGGCCTTGACCCTCTGCCCTTCTTCAAACGCGATCTTCACCAACTCGCCGCCCACCCGGCTGCGCACATTGATCGTGTTCAGCGCGGTAACCGTGCCCAAGGCCTTGTAGTACACCGGGAACTCGCCAAGCACCGCAGGCGCCACGCGTACCGGCACCGGGCCAGTGGAACCACCAAACCCAGGGCGCGCCATGCCGGTCTTGCTCGCATGGCCGCCCGGCGCGTCTTTATGGGCGGCACCGCTGGGCCAGAATTTCCAGCACAGGCCGGCGATAGCCAGCAGCACAAGCAGGCCGAACAACCAGCGGCGGGAGTTGCGGGGGGGGGATTGCATGGAGTGATCAACCATTGGGCGCGAGAGCTTCTTCTTTGGGAGGCTGAAAGATAAGCACTGGAGCGCGTTAAGAAAAGCGCCTTTACCGGCTATTTACCTTGGGCTTAAAACTGTAAACATCTGCGCTTAGTCCGTTCGCCATTTCGCTAAGCACCTGAGCGACAAATAAAAACGGCCTGGACTAGGCCAGGCCGCAAGCATGCATCATACGTGTTACTGCCAAACGACAGTAACGTACCGAAACAGTTACTTCAAAACAGCCAGGGCTGCCTCGTAGTTTGGCTCCTGGCCGATTTCGCTGACCAGCTCGCTGTGCAGCACATTGTCATGTTCGTCCAGCACGACAACGGCGCGCGCGGTCAGGCCTTTGAGCGGGCCATCGGCAATCGAAACACCGTAGTCCACCGCGAAATCCGAATCACGGAAGTCGGACAGGTTCTTCACGTTTTCCAGGCCTTCGGAGCCGCAAAAACGCGCCTGGGCGAAGGGCAGGTCGGTGGAGATGCACAGCACAACAGCGTTGGTCAGCTCGTTGGCCTGGGCGTTGAATTTACGCACCGACGTGGCGCAGGTCGGGGTGTCGACGCTTGGGAAGATATTCAGCACTTTGCGCTTGCCGGCAAAGGTCGCCAGGGTTGCGTCCGACAGATCGCCGGCAGTCAGGGTGAAATCAGGGGCTTGGGTACCGGTTTTCGGCAATTCGCCTTCAACCTGGACAGGGTTACCACGAAGGGTGACTTGAGCCATGAACGGAATCCTTATGCTGTGTTGGGTTTAACGAATTCGAGAGGCCGAAGTTAACCACAAACTGCTCAGAGGACCTATGGCAAACACATTATTTATAGAAATACGGGCGCCGGCATCTGCGATGCCAGACGCCCACTCGACTGTTAAATATTAAAGCGCTGACTGACTGTCCTGCGGTCATCAGGGCCACCCATGTCAAAAATGAACGTCACGAAGATCTCAATCCAGATGGAGCCTCCCACGGCCATCGTATGGGTGGTATCCCAGACATGCCATTGACCGTCCTGCCGCCTGTTATCAGGGGAATCGACCTTCCACTTTGCATCATTCTCGGCTTTTACCTCGAAATTGATGTTTGCACTGTGGCGATTACCATTGGCGGTGAACATGTACCTGAGCGTTTGTACTGTCAGACTGCTGCCCACTCGATTCCAGCGCATTTCGAGATTGCCGGTGTAGCCGCTGGCACTTCCTGAAAATGTATCGCCTACCCAACTTGCGGGGGCCGAAGTTTTTTTGTCCATTTTAGATGTGCTCCTCGGATGATGGTGAATTCCCCCACGCCAGAGGCCCGGGAGACGCCTCATCAGACTGCCTGCCCCGCCTACGCTGCATAACTGTGATAATTGACAGTCAGTTAGTTCATTTCGCGATCATCGAGCAGTCAATCTCTGACGTTCAGGAAACGCGTAGGTGTCGTCACTCCATGTTTTAATGCTGATTTTTGCCGGCCATGCAGCCGGAACACGTGCAAGGATTCGAGTTAATGAACCACCGCGCCACCAAAGTCCTGGTCATTGGTTATGTCTGGCCGGAGCCCCGTTCTTCAGCCGCAGGCGGGCATATGATGCAGATTCTTGAGAGTTTTCTTACGCAAGGCTGGGACATTACCTTCAGCAGCCCTGCGACCATTGGCGAGCACAAGGCCGATCTGCCTGCCCTGGGCATAGCCGAATGCGCAATCGAATTGAACAACAGCAGTTTCGACGATTTTATACGCGAACTCGCGCCGGATATCGTGCTGTTTGACCGTTTCATGATGGAAGAGCAATTCGGCTGGCGCGTCGAGAAATGCTGCCCCAACGCTCTGCGCGTACTGGAAACGTCCGACCTGCAAAGCCTGCGCGATGCGCGACATCAGCGCCTCAAGGATCACCTCAAGGCCCACCCCGACAGCGACGACTTCAGCGCGCTGTTTTCCCCGGCATTGCACGAAGAATTCCAGCTGATGGCCGACACTGACCTGGCCAAGCGCGAAATCGCGGCGATCTACCGCTGCGATATCAGCCTGATGATTTCCGACGTGGAAATCCGTCTGCTCACGGAGCACTTCAACGTGCCAGCCGCCCTGCTCCACTGGTGCCCGTTGATGCTGGAATCGCCAACCGAGCTTTTTGCGCCGTTTGAAGACCGCGCGCACTTCCTCAGCATCGGCAACTTCCGCCACGCGCCCAACTGGGATGCGGTGCTCTGGATGAAAAACAGCCTGTGGCCGCTGATACGCCAGCAATTGCCGGGGGCGCAGCTGCATATCTATGGTGCCTACACCCCGCCCAAGGCCACGGCGCTGCACAACCCGGCCCAGGGCTTTCATGTGATGGACTGGGCCGAAGATGCGCTACACGTCATGACCGCTGCACGCATCTGCCTGGCGCCCTTGCGTTTCGGCGCCGGCATCAAGGGCAAGCTGGCGGACGCGATGCTCTGTGGCACGCCGAATATCACCACGCCCATCGGCGCCGAGGCGATGGGTGATGAGCAACCGTGGCCCGGGGTGATTGAACAAAGCGCACCTGCACTGGCCGCCGCCGCCGTGGCGCTCTACCAGGACCGCGAACGCTGGACCCAGGCCCAGGAAAACGGTCGCCAGTTGGTGGCGCGCCGCTACGACCAGAACATTCATGGCCCCGCGCTGGTGGCATGCTTGCAACACTGCCGTAGCCATCTCGCTGCGCATCGCAGGGACAACTTCACCGGCAGCATGCTGCGCCATCATGCCCATAAAAGTACCCAATACATGTCCCAGTGGATCGAGGCAAAAAACCGCAGCGTATAAACACCAGCGCTGGCGAGGTCACGTGCGAGGGGGCATTATCCTACGCGGCAACCACAATAAAGCGACGGCAGCATGACCCGAGCAACGCGAATCACCGACCCTTCCTACGAGTTGATGGACGATCACAACGGTCTGTCCATCATCTATCGCCAGCACGGCTTCCCCTGCCCGCTGGTGCGCTGGCACTTTCACAAGGAATTCGAGCTGCACCTGATCGTCGCGAGTTCCGGCAAGGTGTTTATCGGCGACTATATCGGCAACTTCTACCCGGAAAGCCTGTTTCTCACCGGCCCCAACCTGCCCCACAACTGGATCAGCCAGATCGAGGAAGACGAGGTGGTGCCCAAGCGCGACATGCTGGTGAACTTTACCGATGAGTTGCTGGAGAACGGCAGCCACATTTTCACCGAACTCAAGACGCTGGCACCGCTACTGGAACGGGCGCAGTACGGCATCGAATTTCGCTGCAAACGCACGATTGCCCAGGCGATGACCTTGATGCAACGCATCGAGGATGCCCAGGGCATGGCGCGCCTGGGGCACTTCTTTATTTTGCTGGAGGTGCTGAGTGCCTGTGAGGACTACCAACTATTGTCCGGTGCAACGACCCCGCAACTGGCCGACGAGCACAGCATCGACCGCACCAACCGTGCAGTGGATTACATATTTGCTCACTACGCACGCGAGTTGCCGCTGGAAGAAGTCGCGGCCTACCTCGGGATGAAGCCCACGTATTTCTCCCGGGTGTTCAAGCAAGCCACCGGACGCACCTTCATCGAGTTCGTCAATCGGCTGCGTATCAGCAAATCCTGTGAACTGCTCGCCGACGGCGACAAACCGGTGACCGATGTGTGCTTTGAATCGGGCTTCAATAATATTTCCAACTTCAATCGGCGCTTCCAGCAGCTCAAGGGCATGACGCCGTCGCACTACCGTCGGTTGGCGGTGCAGCGCTTGACAGAGCAGAACCTGGCTTGACCGCCCGTCGCTACTGTCAACTTTGACAGCTATACGCGCCACACCCAGGGGTGTGTGATTTCCTTACCCAGCTTTACGCTGCATAAGGAGCGCTCG
The DNA here is from genome assembly GCF_963970975.1 of Pseudomonas sp. RA_15y_Pfl1_P11. Lineage (NCBI taxonomy): Bacteria > Pseudomonadati > Pseudomonadota > Gammaproteobacteria > Pseudomonadales > Pseudomonadaceae > Pseudomonas > Pseudomonas sp. RA_15y_Pfl1_P11. The sequence continues at coordinate 132,560 of NZ_CAXAOY010000014.1, read as the reverse complement.
CTATGAAAAAATTCACGTCCTCCAACTTGCCTTGCCCTGTCTGCAAACCCCATCGCCATGGGCCAAAGCCCCCTGTCATTGTCGACCCGCTGGACCCACCCTTCGTCAGCGACGCAGTACGACCGATTCCAGGCGCTGATAGCGGCTTGAATATTCGACTGGTGGAGCCCTGGCTTACGGTGCGTTTCAGCAAGTGGTTCAACTTCAACGAGGGCGACACGTTCAGGTTATTCATGGGCAGTTTCACCTACGCCATTGCTGCCGATGAGGTCAGGCACGAGGACTTGGATCCGGATAAGAATTTTTTAACGCTGGTGATCCCTGAGGGGTTGGTTCCGAGGGGCTTTGTTTATCCGTGTTTTGGCCAAGTGAAGAGAGTGGGCAGCGACACCCCGAGCACCTCCCCTTATGAAACCTGGCTTGTTAAAACCGACCGTCCCGGCGGCGTCAGCACCAATCCCTACTATCACTCGCGCCTGGTCATCCATCTACCGCCTGATCTGGTGGGGGGTGTACTCGACCCCGAGCGGGCTGAGCAAGGCGTTGACTTGACGGTTGATCCTTACCCGAACATGGCGTTGGGAGACACTGTCGAGGTGTGGTGGAACGGTCACCCAGTGTTCCTAGAGATTGATCAAGACCACCTCGACGGTATCAAGCCGATTGTCGTGCATGTACCGGAAGCAATCATCATCGCCGGAGGCAGCGGCGTGGTGGTGATTTACTTCCGGGTCTTCGACATCGTGTTCAACTACTCGGGGGAAGTGCCGCAGTGGTCGAAGCCTGAGAAGGTGGAAGCCGATCTGGACCTATATGCGCTCGAACGGCCACACTTGGTGGTCAACGGGGATTCAGTGACTGAGGTCAATGTAGACCTTGTTGGTGATGGCCCCTATGAAGGGGAGGTCTTCGTTCCCAGAAAGCTACCCGATGGCACGACCACGCCTGTCGGCACGTTGATCCACCTGACGCTCGTCGTGTTCGATGATAATGGCGAAAATACCGTCACCCCATTACCCCCATTTCCCGCTCGAATCGGCCTGTCGGCCACCACCGACATTGACCCCAAATATATTCAACTGGCGGTTAACGGCCGCGCCCAATTGTTCTACACACTGACCACCGCCACTGGCACGCTCCTCGGCACCTCGCGACGCTTGAACGTCCCGGTTTCAGGCACGAAAAAGTCGATGCCGGCAATGACCATCGATAAAAGCGAAGGTGGCTTTATCGATCCATCGATCGAACATTTCCAGGCTTTCTTCCCGAAATTCTCCCCCTATAACGCTGACTGGAGCGTCATCTTCCGCATGGAGGCCCTGGACTCGACAGGCCGGCTGGTCGAGTACGAAGAAGAATTGCTGGCTGGCGCAAAAGAGCCACCCCCGCCCCCTCGCACAGTGCTCCAGGAGCAGTTTTCGCGTTTCATCGGGCTGGGACTGGTCCGCGTGTTCTACCTCGTCAACGACGGCCAAATGCGGATCATGGGGCAAGGCATTCACGCGGTGCGCAAATCCGAGGTTCTGGAAGTAACTTTCGGCGCAGCAGTACGCTCAATGCCCGAACCAAAACTGCAATACGCAGACCTGTTCAAGAACTTGGACATTGATAGCATTATCGGCACCACGCTCAACTTGACCTTGACCGAAACGCGTACGTTCCCTGGCGACATTCTCGAGTGGTTTTGGAGAGGTTCTGCCAGCAACGGCTCCGTCAGTGATGACGTGACACTCAACTCATCGACAGCGGGCAGGCAGGTCGTGATCCCAGTAGAGGCGAAATACGCCATTGCCAATAACGATGGAGAAATTCGTCTCAGCTACACACTCCAACCGGCGGATGGCAGCGCGAAACGCTTTTCGGATGTTCTGCTCATCACAGTGGGAAAAGCACTCGAACTGACACGACCGGAAGTCGCAGAAGCAACCCGCTATCCCGACCAACTGGCGGCAGTTGCCGCTACGCAGGGAGCGACGGTCGTGGTCGATATTGCGCAAATGCGACCCACTGACCAGATCGAGACCTGCTGGAGAGGAATCCCAGAAATTGGTACCTATTGCGAAACCCAGGATGGCAATACATCGAAAGTCCTGCATATCGACATCGCCCCAGATGTAGTGGGTGCCAACATCCAGGAGCAAGGGCGCTTTATCACAGTGCAGTACTTCGTAATCCGGGGCCTGCACAGAACGCCTTCGCCCGTGTTGAACCTGGAGTTGTTACCACCGCCATTCCCCAAACCCTATCTGGAGGGCCATGCGTTGGATGCGGTGCTGGACATCAGCACACTGAAGGGCACCGAACGCGCCTTTGTCGATCGCTGGTTCTTCATCCATCACTTTCAGCGGGCGTGGTTCGAAATGCTCGGTACCTATGCAGACGGCAATCAGTTTTACCATGCCTTCTACTATGGGGACCTGGTGGGACTGGACGGCGAGCAGAACGGTCTTCATCCACTTGCACCCATTGCGCAAATACGCAAGCTCTTGGACGGCACGCAATTGACCATGCGCTGCGCAGTCACTTTCGACCAGAGCCCGGACCTGTCCAATGCTGTAAGGTTTTTGCAACGCGACTACACCGTCAGGGCCTTGCCTGCGCAGTACCCGGTGCCCATCTTGGAAGAGGCAAGCGGGTCCGGCACGTTGGTGACATTGGCGCCGCTGAATGCACAATACGGTGCGAATCTGCGGGTGAGCTATGGTCCGATGAGCACCACCGACAAGATCTATGTGGAAGTTCTAGGCAGTGCCGGCGCCGGCTCGGCTACCATCGGGCCGATCTACGGGGAAACCGATGGCACCGTCATTGTTCCCCTGGACGCCCCATTGATTGCCGCCAATATCCGCAGCACCACGAGCCAATTCACAATCAGGTACACGGTTACCAAAGGTACGGATACCCGGCCCTCTGTCTTGCTCACGGTGAATCTTGAACCGTTGCCTCAATCCGAGTTGAAAAAAACCGTGATCAAGATCGATGAAGCCACACCTGCCGGCGTGATCGATTTGGACACATTGATCGGTAATGCCACCGCCAGGGCGACGACCTGGCCATTTATTGCACGGCACCAACCCGTATGGTTCAAATTGTTCGGTACCGACCGCGACGGTAAGGCGCACAACTTGACCCTGCTGGACGGTACGGTCTATGGCGAGGTTGACGCTGCCTGGATCAGCCAGGGTTATCACCTGGAGACGGTGTTGAGCAGTTACCTGCACGACCTAGGAAGCAACAGCCTGCTGACCCTGCAGTTAAAGGTGGCGTTCAACGGCGTCAGGGATGAGGGGCAAGCGATTGAGTTTCCGCCAACGCGTTACACAGTAAAAAACGTGATGGTTCACGACTGCACGACATTCACCAACAATTACGTGAATTACTGGCTCAGTGAGTGGCCTGATGTGGGCATCCGACGCGAACCCAATGGCAACTTCTTTTGGCAGGCAGGCCCCATGACTGCCAACGGGGTCCGACTGTACAAAACCTTGACGCCTGCCACCGCAGGCTATTACCGGATCAGTTTCAGGTATCGGATCAACAAGTTCGCCGCCATTGGCGCGCCAACGTTCATTGAAATCCGGCTGGGCACACTCAACAGCACGCCTCAGGTCCCCGCTATCAATACCTGGCTGAATGTCGACATTCCGCTCGGCTACTTACCCGGCAACCCGTTTGTCGCCTCGATAGCCTTCAGAAACCCAACCACCGGCGGGATCTATGACCTGGATGATATTTGCATCATCCAGACCCCCTATCCGATATGAGGTAGATGCAAACAGGGATCAGTACATGTACTGATCCCTGTGCACTTTCTTGTTTATCCTGCTAATAAATAGACCCAGGCAAACATGTCAGGGCTTTACACACGCTTGTAACGGTTCGCTGAACTCCAGTCCGGTGGGGCAAGTGTAGGGATATTGAAGCCACCGATTAATGTTGGCGTTCCAAACACATCGGTAGAACCCGCCCACCCTGTCTTGACTTTTAAAATAGCCCGCTACCCTGCAAGGAAGCTCAAGTGTTTCCGCAGGTTCCGTTAGCTGCGTATTACAGGCGCTGATCGAAACAGCAATGACCAAGCCCACTGCGATTTTATAAAGTGCGTTGTTTTTGAGGATTGCGCGAGAACCGTTCATAAACATCTCCTAGTTGGGTTGTGCCGAACCATTAACCCTCCAGTGCTCATAAGCGTCTACTGTCAGAACTAACAGGTCGGCGCCACTGTAGGTGCCGTTGAACCTTTGCAGGCCGAGTGCAAAAAAGTATCAGTCCCAGTGCTCCCAAGGATTTGTCACAGCGCCATTTGAGGGCTGTAATCAACGCACACTCTTCCTGCTGTCGTGGAAGACACAACAACAATAACTGTCCTTCTGTAGCCCCTGGGCGCAGAAATGGAGTGCGCGATGAAGTTCACAGCAAAAGCTCTAATTGCCTTTTCTTGCATGACCCTCAGCGCCGTCAGCCTTGGCGCGCAAACCCTGACGATTGCGACCGTCAACAACAGCGACATGATCCGCATGCAAAAGCTATCGAAAACCTTCGAGGCCGAGCATCCGGAAATCAAGTTGAACTGGGTGGTGCTCGAAGAAAACGTACTGCGCCAACGCCTGACCACTGACATTGCCACCCAGGGCGGACAGTTCGATGTGTTAACCATCGGCATGTACGAAGCAGCACTTTGGGGTGCCAAGGGTTGGCTGGAGCCGATGAAGGACTTGCCGGCGTCCTACGACCTCGATGACGTATTCCCTTCGGTGCGTGACGGTCTGTCTGTCAAAGGCTCGCTGTATGCCCTGCCGTTCTACGCCGAAAGTTCGATCACTTATTACCGCACCGACCTGTTCAAAGACGCCGGGCTGAGCATGCCCGAGCACCCGACCTGGACCCAGATCGGCGAATTCGCCAGCAAACTCACCGACAAGACCAAAGAGCAATACGGCCTGTGCCTGCGCGGCAAAGCCGGTTGGGGTGAGAACATGGCGCTGATCACCACCCTGGCCAATGGTTACGGGGCGCGCTGGTTCGACGAGAAGTGGCAACCGGAATTCAACGGCCCTGAATGGAAGGAGGCGCTGAACTTCTACGTCGACAACATGAAGAAATCAGGCCCGCCGGGTGCCTCCAGCAACGGTTTCAACGAAAACCTGGCGCTGTTCAACAGCGGCAAGTGCGCAATCTGGGTCGACGCCAGCGTCGCCGGCTCGTTTGTGACCGACGACACCCAAAGCAAAGTGGCTGACCATGTCGGCTTCACCTTTGCCCCGCACGAAAAAACCGACAAAGGTACGTCGTGGCTGTACTCCTGGAGCCTGGCAATCCCTACCAGCTCCAAGGCCAAGGACGCCGCCAAGGTGTTTACTACCTGGGCCACCTCCAAGGAATATGGCGCATTGGTCGCCAAGACCGACGGCGTTGCCAACGTACCCCCTGGCACGCGCAAGTCGACCTACAGCGACGCGTACATGAAGGCCGCGCCGTTTGCCAAGGTAACCCTGGAATCGCTGAAAGTGGCGGACCCGACCAAACCAACGCTCAAGCCGGTGCCGTATATCGGTATCCAGTTGGTCACCATTCCTGAGTTCCAGGCAATTGGCACCCAGGTCGGCAAGTTCTTCTCGGCCGCTCTGACCGGTCAGCAGACGGTGGATGCTGCACTGACCGCCGCGCAGACCAACACCGAGCGTCAAATGAAGCGGGCGGGTTACCCCAAGTAAGGTGAGCCTTCCACTGTAAATGTGGGAGCAAGCCTGCTCCCACATTTGACCGCACTCCGATTCTTGCTCTGTACCGGTCTCGAATACCATGAATACAACACCCAAAAATCGCCTGGCCAACCCCGGCTGGTTCCTCGTCAGCCCCTCCGTGGCTTTGTTGCTGCTGTGGATGATCGTGCCCCTGAGCATGACCCTGTACTTTTCGCTGATCCGCTACAACCTGCTCTACCCTGGCGAAAACCAATTCGTGGGGCTGGAGAACTTCACCTACTTCATCACCGACTCGGGCTTCCTGCCAGGTGCCACCAATACTCTGTTGCTGGTAGGCAGCGTGCTGCTGATCAGCGTGGTGTTCGGCGTGTTGATCAGTGCCCTGCTGGAAGCCAGTGAGTTCTTCGGTCGCGGCCTGGTGCGGGTGTTGTTGATTTCGCCCTTCTTCATTATGCCCACCGTCGGCGCGCTGATCTGGAAGAACCTGATTTTCCACCCCGTGTCGGGGATTCTCGCCGCCGTGTGGAAGTTTTTCGGTGCCGAGCCGGTGGACTGGCTGGCGCACTACCCGTTGCTGTCGATCATCATCATTGTGTCGTGGCAATGGCTGCCCTTCGCGATCCTGCTGTTGATGACTGCCATGCAATCCCTCGACCAGGAGCAAAAGGAAGCCGCACGCCTCGACGGTGCCGGCGCCATCGCGATCTTCTGGCACCTGACGCTGCCCCACCTGGCCCGCCCGATCGCCGTGGTGGTGATGATCGAAACGATCTTTCTGCTCTCGGTATTCGCCGAAATTTTCACCACCACCAACGGTGGCCCCGGTTACGCCTCGACCAACCTCGCCTACCTGATCTACAACCAGGCGCTGGTGCAGTTCGACGTGGGCATGGCCTCGGCCGGCGGCTTGATTGCCGTGGTCATCGCCAATATCGCGGCGATCATCCTGGTGCGGATGATCGGCAAAAACCTGACTGACAAGCCTTGAGGGCCGCGCCATGACGCTTCAACAATCCCGCCGCCTGCAAAGCCTGCTGCTTGGCACATTGGCCTGGGCCATCGCGATCCTGATCTTCTTCCCGATCTTCTGGATGGTGCTGACCAGCTTCAAGACCGAAATCGACGCGTTCGCCACACCGCCGCAGTTCATCTTCACGCCAACGCTGGAGAACTACCTGCACATCAACGAGCGCAGCAACTACTTCAGTTATGCGTGGAACTCGGTGCTGATTTCCTTCAGCGCCACGGCCCTATGCCTACTGATCTCGGTGCCGGCCGCCTACTCCATGGCGTTCTACGAAACCAAACGCACCAAAGGCACGCTGTTGTGGATGCTCTCTACCAAGATGCTGCCGCCGGTAGGCGTGCTGATGCCGATCTACCTGCTGGCCAAGAGCATGGGCCTGCTGGATACGCGCATTGCGCTGATCATCATCTACACCCTGATCAACCTGCCGATCGTGGTGTGGATGGTTTACACCTACTTCAAGGACATTCCCAAGGACATCCTCGAAGCCGCCCGCCTGGATGGCGCCACTCTGTGGCAGGAAATGGTCCGCGTACTGCTGCCGATCGCCAAGGGCGGCCTGGCGTCCACGGTGTTGCTGTCGTTGATCCTGTGCTGGAACGAGGCGTTCTGGTCGCTGAACCTGACTTCGTCCAGCGCCGCGCCGCTGACCGCGTTGATCGCCTCCTACTCCAGCCCTGAAGGCTTGTTCTGGGCCAAATTGTCCGCCGTCTCGACCCTGGCCTGCGCGCCGATCCTGATCTTCGGCTGGATCAGCCAGAAACAGCTGGTGCGCGGTTTGTCCTTCGGCGCCGTGAAGTAACGGCTGCCTAATAAAAAATTCAAAGCGGAGGCCCATCCCATGGCCAACCTGAAAATCAAGAATCTGCAAAAAGGCTTCGAAGGCTTTTCCATCATCAAGGGCATCGACCTGGAAGTGAACGACAAGGAATTCGTAGTATTCGTCGGCCCCTCGGGCTGCGGTAAGTCCACGCTGCTGCGCCTGATCGCGGGCCTTGAAGAAGTCAGCGAAGGCACCATCGAGCTGGATGGCCGCGACATCACCGAAGTCACCCCGGCCAAGCGTGACCTGGCCATGGTGTTCCAGACCTACGCGTTGTACCCGCACATGAGCGTGCGCAAGAACATGTCGTTTGCGCTGGACCTGGCCGGTATCGACAAGAAGCTGGTGGAGAGCAAGGTCAGCGAAGCGGCGCGCATTCTCGAGCTGGGCCCGTTGCTGGAGCGTAAGCCCAAGCAGCTGTCCGGTGGGCAGCGTCAGCGTGTGGCGATCGGCCGCGCGATTGTGCGTAACCCGAAGATATTCCTGTTCGATGAGCCGCTGTCCAACCTCGACGCCGCCCTGCGCGTGCAGATGCGCCTGGAGCTGGCGCGCCTGCATAAAGAGCTGCAGGCGACCATGATCTACGTGACCCACGACCAGGTTGAAGCCATGACCCTGGCCGACAAGGTCGTGGTGTTGAACAGCGGCCGTATCGAGCAAGTCGGTTCGCCACTGGAGCTGTACCACCAGCCCGCCAACCTGTTTGTCGCGGGTTTCCTCGGCACGCCGAAGATGGGCTTCCTCAAGGGCACGGTCACCCGTATCGAAAGCCAAGGCTGCGATGTGCAGTTGGACGCTGGCACCACCATCAGCCTGCCGTTGAGCGGTGCCAGCTTGAGCGTCGGCAGTGCGGTGACCCTGGGCATCCGCCCTGAGCACCTGGAAATCGCCGCACCGGGGCAAACCACCCTGACCGTCACCGCCGATGTCGGCGAACGCCTGGGCAGCGACACCTTCTGCCACGTCATTACCGCCAACGGCGAGCCGCTGACCATGCGGATTCGTGGCGATATGGCCAGCCAGTACGGCGAGACGCTGCACCTGCACCTGGACCCGGCGCACTGCCATCTGTTCGACACCGACGGTGTTGCCGTGGCCCGCCCACTGCGCGCTGCCGCCTGATCTCGCGAGTATTCCGTCATGAAGCTGAATAAACAGAACCTCACCCAGTTGGCACCGCAAGTGAAGCTGCCAACCTATGCGATTGCCAGCACGTCCCAGGGCATTGCGCACATCGGTGTCGGCGGCTTTCACCGCGCGCACCAGGCGTATTACACCGATGCGCTGATGAACACGGGCGAAGGCCTGGACTGGAGCATCTGTGGCGTCGGCCTGCGTAGTGAGGACCGCAAGGCGCGTGACGATCTGGCTGGCCAGGACTACCTGTTCACCCTGTATGAGCTGGGCGACACCGACGACACCGAGGTGCGCGTGATCGGTTCGATCAGCGACATGCTGCTGGCTGAAGACGGCGCCCAGGCGCTGATCGACAAGCTGGCCAGCCCGCAGATTCGCATCGTCTCGCTGACCATCACCGAAGGCGGCTACTGCATCGACGACAGCAATGGCGAGTTCATGGCCCACTTGCCGCAGATCCAGCACGACCTGGCGCACCCCACGTCACCGACAACCGTATTTGGCTTTATCTGCGCCGCCCTGACCAAACGCCGCGCCGCCGGCATCCCGGCGTTTACCGTGATGTCCTGCGATAACCTGCCGCACAATGGCGCTGTCACGCGCAAAGCGCTGCTGGCCTTCGCCGCCCTGCACAATGGCGAGTTGCATGACTGGATCAAGGCCAATGTGAGCTTCCCGAATGCCATGGTCGACCGCATCACGCCCATGACCAGCACCGCCCACCGCCTGCAACTGCACGACGAACACGGCATCGACGATGCCTGGCCCGTGGTGTGCGAACCCTTCGTGCAGTGGGTGCTGGAGGACAAATTCGTCAACGGACGCCCGGCCTGGGAAAAGGTCGGCGTGCAGTTCACCGATGACGTCACGCCTTATGAAGAAATGAAGATCGGCCTGCTCAATGGCAGTCATTTGGCACTGACCTACCTGGGCTTTCTCAAGGGCTATCGGTTTGTTCACGAGACCATGAACGATCCGGTGTTTGTCGCTTACATGCGTGCCTATATGGACCTTGATGTCACGCCGAACCTGGCGCCGGTACCGGGTATTGATCTGACGGACTATAAGCAGACCTTGGTGGATCGCTTCTCCAATCAGGCGATTGCCGATCAATTGGAGCGCGTGTGCTCGGACGGCTCGTCGAAGTTTCCCAAGTTCACCGTCCCAACCATTAACCGGTTGATCGCCGATGGCCGCGAGACCGAGCGCGCCGCGTTGGTGGTGGCGGCCTGGGCGCTGTATTTGAAAGGTGTGGATGAGAACGGGGAGAGCTACAAGATCCCGGATCCGCGGGCTGAGTTTTGCCAGGGACTGGTGAGTGATGACGCGCTGATCAGCAAACGCCTGTTGGGGGTGGAAGAGATTTTTGGTACAGCTATTCCCAACTCGCCTGCGTTTGTGGCAGCTTTCGAGCGGTGCTTTGTCAGCTTGCGTGACAACGGTGTCACCGCAACACTGCAACACCTACTCAAGAAACCGGCTCCCACATTTTGATCGGGTTACCACTCAAACAATAATACTGCTGAGCAAAAATCCTCATGACCCAGCAAAACCTGTTTCTCGGCATCGACTGCGGCACCCAGGGCACCAAAGCCATCGTCCTCGAAGCCTCCAGCGGCAGGGTGCTGGGACTCGGCGCAGCGGCGCACACGCTGATCAGCGGCGCCAATGGCCGTCGCGAACAGCACACCCAGGAATGGCTGGACGCTTTCACCGAAGCCACCCACTGCGCCCTGCAACAGGCCGGTGTGGATGGCCAGGACATCCTCGGCATCGGTGTTTCCGGCCAGCAACATGGCCTGGTGCTGCTGGACGAGAAAGGTCAGGTGCTGCGCCCGGCCAAGTTGTGGTGCGACACCGAAACGGCGCCGGAGAACGACCGCCTGCTGCACCACCTCGGTGGCGAAAGTGGTTCGCTGGAACGCCTCGGCGTGGCGGTTGCGCCGGGCTACACCGTGTCCAAGCTGCTGTGGACCCGCGAACAGCATCCGGACATTTTCGCGCGCATCGCGCACATCCTGCTGCCCCACGACTACCTCAACTACTGGCTGACCGGTCGCGCGGTCGCGGAATACGGCGATGCGTCCGGTACGGGGTATTTCAACGTGCGCAGCCGTGAGTGGGATGTGGCGCTGCTCAAGCACATCGACCCGAGCGGTCGCCTGGAACACGCCTTGCCGGAACTGATCAAGGCCGATCGACCCGTCGGCACTCTCTTGCCCGCTATCGCCGAACGCCTGGGCATCAACCCCAACGCCATTGTCTCGAGCGGCGGCGGCGACAATATGATGGGCGCCATCGGCACCGGCAACATTGCCCCAGGCGTGATCACCATGAGCCTGGGTTCGTCGGGCACCGTGTATGCGTTCGCCGACCAGCCTAACGTGAGCCCGCAGGCGTCGGTCGCCACGTTCTGCTCGTCCAGCGGCGGCTGGTTGCCACTGATCTGCACCATGAACCTGACCAATGCCACCGGGGTGATCCGCGAGCTCTTCGACCTCGACCTGGCCGCGTTCAATGCGTTGGTCGAACACGCCCCTGTCGGGGCCGAGGGCGTGAGCATGCTGCCCTTCCTCAACGGCGAACGCGTGCCCGCCCTGCCCCACGCTACGGGGAGCCTGCATGGCCTGACCATGACCAACCTGACCCGCGCCAACCTGTGTCGCGCGGTGGTCGAGGGCACCACCTTCGGCCTGCGCTACGGCCTCGACCTGCTGCGCCAGACCGGCCTGCAAAGCCACAGCATCCGCCTGATCGGCGGCGGTTCGAAAAGCCCTGTGTGGCGGCAGATGGTCGCCGATATCATGAACACTGAAGTGATCTGCACTGAACAAAGCGAAGCCGCCGCCCTGGGCGCGGCGATCCAGGCGGCGTGGAGTCAATCCGGCGAACCCCTGGCCAGCCTGTGCGACAAATGCGTGAGCGTCGACCCGGCCAGCCGGACCCTCCCGGTGGCGGCCAATGTCAGCGCCTATCAACAGGCATACGAGCGCTATCAGCAGCTTGTGGCAACCCTTTAAGAGCGAACGACTATGTATCTGGTGTGTGGCGAAGCGCTGTTTGATTTTTTCAGCGAAGAAGATGCCAGCGGGCAGGCTTCCAAGGTCAATTACAAGGCGATTGCCGGCGGTTCGCCGTTCAACGTCGCCGTCGGGTTGCGTCGCCTGGGTATCGAAGCCGGGCTGTTTGGCGGTTTATCCAGCGACTTCCTGGGGCGCCGCTTGTTGCAGGTGCTCAAGGATGAAGGCGTGAGCGAGCAGTTCCTGGTGGAATTTGCCGCGCCGACGACCTTGTCGATGGTCGCCGTCGGCGCCAATGGCTCACCGCAGTACAACTTCCGCGGCGAAGGCTGTGCCGATCGATTGTTGGAAATCGCCCACCTGCCGGAGTTGGGCGATGACATTCGCGGCCTGCATATCGGCTCCTTCTCGCTGGTGGTGCAGCCGATTGGCGACACCCTGCTGAGCCTGGTCAAACGCGAAAGCGGCAAGCGCCTGATCAGCCTCGACCCCAACGTGCGGCTCAACCCGCAACCGGACCTCCAACTGTGGCGCGACCGTGTCGCCGAGCTGGCCAAGCATGCCGACCTGATCAAAGTCAGCGATGAAGACCTGCACCTGCTCTACCCCGACCAGTCGCCCGAGAGCGTGCTGCAGGGCTGGCTGCAACATCGTTGTCAGTTAGTGTTCCTGACACGCGGTGGCGATGGCGCCAGCGTATTCAGCCGTCAGCATGGCACCTGGTCTGCACCCGCAGTCAAGGTTGTGATGGCCGACACGGTGGGCGCCGGCGATACCTTCCAGGCTGCCTTGATTGCCTGGCTGACCGAGCATCAGCTGGATTCAGTGCAAGGCCTGCAACAGCTCACGCGCGCGCAGATTGATGCCATGCTGGGTTTCGCCATTCGCGCCGCTGCCCTGACCTGTGCCAAGACCGGGCCCGACCTGCCGTATCGCGAGCAGCTCTGATGAAGGTTTTGTCAGCCAAGTAACCATTAATCGATGGTTAATCCCGCAAGTCGACAGGCAAGTCGTACCCACTTGCGCAGAACCCCTATGACACTACGCACTTTAATGCTCGGCAGCGCTTTGGCGCTGGCCGCAGCCTCAGGCCTGGCCCAGGCCGACGATCAACCCGCCACTGCCAAACCCGTGCCTTACCAGTACGGCATGCCGATGAATATCGACAAGGTCCTGGCGATGAACGAAACCCCGACCGACGAATGAAAAGTCATCAAGGCCGATATCAAGTTTTTGGATAAGGCGGGCAAAGTCGAAGACGTGAGCTACCGAAAAATGTCCGATGCCTGCGACGTCCAAAACTGAGACGTTAAGACAACTGGGCGATACCGTGGGAAAGCCACCAGTAAACATGTAGGAAATACCCCAGAAACTCCCATTTAATCAATGATTAAGGTGGAGAGACAACAGTGAGACCAACCGCATTTCCAAGGCTATTGGCTAAAGGGGCGGTCACCGCTTCATCGCGTTGATGGACCGGACCACTGACGGAGAATCCTCATGAACATGCACAGCGTATTCCTGCTCGGCTGCACCTTGGCGCTCACCACCCTGTCGGCAATGGCACAGGCTGAAACAAAACCCGTGCCGTATCACTACGGCATGCCCATGGACATTCAGAAAGTGATTGCCATGACCGAGCCCCAGACCAATGACTGCAAGCTCATCGAAGCCCAGATCAAGTTCTTGGACAAAGCCGGTGAACTGCACTATGTGAGCTACAAAAAAATGTCCGAGGCTTGCCTGTTCCAAAACTGAGCAGGCTGCAGATAAGGGCGGCGTAATGCGTCAACAGGGGATATCCTTGCGCGCTCGTCAAACGGCTGAAAGGATTCGCCATGCAACTGCGCTTTCACACGCTCGCCCTCTGTACCGCCTTGCTCTGCTTCGCCCTGGCCTTGATATGGGGCCTGCGCCCCGAATGGATGTTGTGGCTGTGGAGCGTGGAGTACGCCAGCCCCACGGGCCTGATTGCCCGACGTAACGCGGCGCTGTTCCTGGCCATCGGCGTGATGTTTTATCTCGCTCGCTATGCACCGCCCTCCCATACGCGACGCGCCATGACCACCGGTTTTATCACCGGATGCCTGGTGTTGGCGGCGCTGGGGTTCAGTGAATGGATAAACGGCAATGCCGGACCCGGCATTCTGCTGGCGGTGGGAACGGAAACCGTATTGGGCCTGGCGTTTATCCAGGCCCACAGGTCTGCGGTCGTCCAACCTCAGGCGTCCCGTTAGTTGTAGCTTCGCCCTGCCACTTGTTTCAGGACGGGTGCCTGGGTGTGCTTGAGGTCTTCACGCAAACCGGTGATCAGGTTGCAGATGGCTCGGCTGCTGTCGAGTTTGTCAGCGTTTATGCCTTTGACTTCCAAATCCACCCGATCACGGTCGCGGTCGTCATAGACTTTGATCGTCAGCGAAGCATCTTCGGCTTTGGTGCATTCACACCGTTTGGGCAGGAAACTTCCTTCAATAATGCTGCGAAGTTCTAATTCCGAAAGCATGGTCAACCTCTCCTTTCTTGCGACTGCCAACAGATTGTTGTGAATCCGGCGAGCGCCTGCCCGCCGCGCCTTACCGACCTTGGAAGACGCTTACTGCACCCAAGCCTACTCGGCAAACTCCAACCTCGTTGTAACGATTCCTCATAAGCAGGCGTCGATTTCATATAACTAAAACTTGAACTTATAGAGGCTGTTAAATAATCATCGAACGGCTTCGATTAAACGTTTAACCCGCTACGTTGTGGAAGACAGCGCCGTGCGCGATCACCCTTTCAGCAACATATCGCAAACTATCAAAGTTGATATTGGCTCCAGAATTAATCGCCACCAGCGTCTGCCCGCGCACGCCACGTTCAGCAACGTGCTTGCAAATCCCCGCTACCGCCAAAGCGCCTGAAGGCTCGGTGATAGAGCGCGTATCGTCGTAGATCAGCTTAATTGCGCTGCAGAGTTCGTCATTACTCACGGTGATGACCTCATCCACCCAGTCCCGGCAGATTTCAAACCCATAGGCGCCGACCTGCGCCACTGCCGTGCCGTCGGCGAACCCGTCAACGCTGGGCAGCACCACCCGCTCATCGGCCCGCAGCGCCGCCAACAAGCAACTGGAGCCCTCGGGCTCGACGCCGATGATGCGCACTTCGGGGCGCAGGTATTTGACGTAGGCCGCCACGCCAGCGATCAAGCCACCGCCCCCAACCGGCACGAAGATCGCGCTCAACGAGCCTTGCTGCTGGCGCAGGATTTCCATGGCCACGGTGCCCTGGCCGGCGATCACCTCCGGGTCATCGAAAGGCGAAACGAAGGTGCACCCGGATGAATCGGCCAACTGCAGCGCGTGGGCCAGGGCAAAGGGGAAATTCGCCCCGTGCAGCACCACTTCGGCGCCCCGTGAACGTACACCCACTACTTTCAACTCCGGCGTGGTGCTCGGCATGACGATCCGCGCCTGAATCCCCAACGCCTTTGCTGCGAGCGCTACGCCCTGAGCATGATTGCCCGCGGAGGCCGTGATCACGCCACGCGCCTTTTGCTCAGGCGTGAGCTGCACCAACTTGTTGTAGGCGCCACGGATTTTGAAGGAAAAGGTCGGTTGCAGGTCTTCACGCTTGAGTAGCACCTGGTTACCCAACAACGCTGACAACGCCGGGGCGGCCTGCAAGGGCGTGCGCACCGCCAAGTCATACACCGGGGCGGCGAGAATCTTCTTCACATAATGTTCAAGCAGGCCCGGGTCGGCGGTGTGAGGCGCGGTACAGGTGCTCATAGGTATCTCCTGGCTTCTTGTAAAGGGCCCGGGAGACGGAAAAACAAAACCCGCCTCTAGGGCGGGTATGGGTACAGCCGTGCGCTATCCCGCCAAATGAGGAACGGCGGTAATAATAATGTTCTGCTGGCTGCACACGGTTTGAAAGGTCATGTGACGAAACTAACCGGCGGCCCGTGACTTCGTCAATGATGAAGCACCATTTAGCATCCGGGGCTTTACGATGGATATACGAAACATATACGATTTGTATATTCATACCGCACAGTGAACATCATGGGCATCGTCAAGATCACCGACCAACTGCACGAACAACTGCGCCTGGCCAGCGCCGCGATGGACCGCTCCATCAACGCCCAGGCCGAGTTCTGGATCAAGATCGGCCTGCTTGCCGAACTCAACCCCAACCTGCCCTACAACGCGTTGATCAACAAATTGTTGCTCGACAAGCCCGACCTGATACGGGGGCGCACTTGATGATCAAGACTGCCCCGCAACTGGCCGTGATGCGTGAAGCCGGACGCCTGCTGGCACAGGTCTTCAGCATGCTCGACGGCTTTGTCGCCGCCGGCCGCTCTACCCTGGAGCTGGACAGCGCCGTCGAAGCCTTCATTCGCAATGAGCTCAAGGCCCGCCCTGCCAGCCTTGGCCAGTATGACTACCCCTTCTCCATCAACACGTCGATCAACGAGGTGGTGTGCCACGGCATGCCCAGCGCCAAGGAGATTCTCAAGGACGGCGACATCATCAACATCGACATCACCCTGGAAAAAGGCGGTTTTATCGCCGACTCCAGCAAGATGTACATGATCGGCACCGTCGCCCCCAAAGCGCGGCGCCTGGTGGAAATGACCTTTGAGGCCATGTGGGCCGGCATCCGCCAGGTCAAGCCCGGCGCCCGCCTGGGCGATATCGGCCATGCCATCCAGAGCCACGCGCAAGCCAACGGCTACAGCGTGGTCCGCGAGTACTGCGGCCACGGCATTGGTCGGCAGATGCATGAAGAACCGCAGATCCTGCACTTCGGCCGCCCCGGCACCGGGTTGGAACTGCGCGAAGGCATGGTGTTTACCATTGAGCCGATGCTCAACCAGGGCAGCAGTAAAGTGCGCAGCCTGAAGGATGGCTGGACCGTGGTGACCAAGGACAACAGCCTGTCGGCGCAGTGGGAACATACCGTGGCGGTGACAGCGGATGGCTTCGAAGTCCTGACCCTGCAAACCCCCTCCTGAACCAAACGGGCGGCGCTTGCCATCGGTCAGCTCAAAGCGCTGGATCATCGCCGGGTCACCAGCCCTGGCTCTGTATGAACGCAAGGGTTACCGGCGATTTGCGCTGACCAACGACTATTACGAAGACCACACTGCGGCCCAGCGCGCGGCAGCCCGCTCATTACAAAAGCCTGCGTACCCTGAAGGATCCGTTAAGCCACCTGTTTGAGTGCAGCCTTGGCCTCCAGCTCGCGCACCAAAGGCAACACGCGTTTGCCGAAGTACTCGACTTCTTGCTGGAAGTGCAGGAACCCCGCGAGCACCAGGTCCACACCGACCGCCTTGAGCGCAACGATGCGTTCGGCGATCTGCTGCGGGGTGCCGATCAGGTCGGTCTTGAAGCCGTCGTTGTACTGCACAAGGTCTTCAAAGCTGGACTTGGCCCAGTTGCCCTCGCCTTCGGGTGAAGCCTTGCCGGCCTGTTTGGCCGCGTCACCAAAGGCATTCACCGCTTCCGGGTCGGCCTTGTCGATGATCTCCGCCAGCACCGCGCGGGCTTCTTCCTCAGTGTCACGGGCGATCACGAAAGCGTTGACGCCGACCTTGACCGAATGGTTATTCGCCGCTGCCTTGGCGCGGATGTCATCGACCTGGGCCTTGATGCCTTCTGGGGTATTGCCATTGGTGAAGTACCAGTCCGAGACCCGCGCGGCCATGTCCCGCGCCGCCCGTGAACTGCCGCCCTGGAACACCTCCGGCTGACCGATGGGCTTGGGCTTGAGGGTGTAATTGTTGAAGCGGTAAAAGTCGCCCTTGAAGGTGAAATCGTCCTGGGTCCAGATGCCTTTGAGGGCGCGAATGAATTCTTCGGAGCGGCGATAGCGCTCATCGTGCTCCAGCCAGTGCTCGCCGATGGCCTGGAACTCGCCCTTGAACCAACCGCTGACGATATTCACCGCGATACGGCCGTTGGTGAGCTGGTCGATGGTCGCCAGTTGCTTGGCCGCCAGCGCCGGCTGCCACGGGCCGGGCAGGATCGCGGCGATCACTTTCAGTGTGGTGGTCGCGGCCAGCAGCGCATGGCTGAACGCCACGGATTCGTGCTGGTTCTCGGCGCCGTAGCCGGCGGTGAAGCGGATCTGGGTCAGGCCATACTCGAAGCCCGCGGCTTCGGCCAGTTGCGCCAGTTTGCGGTTGTAGTCGATCCCCCAATCGGTACGTTGCTCGATCTTGCTGACCACTAACCCACCACTGACGTTGGGCACCCAATAGGCAAATTTCACGGCTTGCTGACTCATCAATCGGTACCTCGCACAAAAGGATGTACCGAACGCTTGAGCAGCAAGCGTGCCAGGCCGGGGAAACGCCCAGGCCAAGGGGGTTGCCGCCAATGCTGGGGGCAGAGGCCAATGTTGCGGATTGCGCAGGTTTGTCGATCAGTTGTTGCCAGGGCAACAGTGCATCAGGGCTTTTTTCAGCAAATACGGTCGCCGGCACCCGGCACGGAGTGTGCAATCACCCCGGTACTGATCACTGCCCAGGAACCTTGCCCATGAGCGACCACCACGTCATCAACCCACTGTCCATTGGCGTCGACTACCCCACGTTAGCCGCGCGATTCCGACCGATCTTCCAGCGCATCGCCGATGGCGCGGTAGAGCGCGAACACACGCGCACCCTGCCCCATGAACCCATCCAGTGGCTCAAAGAGGCCGGTTTTGGCGCGGTACGGGTGCGGATGGAATACGGCGGTGGTGGTGCTTGCCTGCCGCAGTTGTTCGAATTGCTGATCGAGCTGGCAGAAGCCGACTCCAACGTGCCCCAGGCCCTGCGCGGGCATTTCGCCTTTGCCGAAGACCGCCTGAACGCGCCACCCAGTGCTGGCCGTGACCTGTGGTTCAAGCGCTTTGTGGAAGGCGATATCGTCGGCTGCGCCTGGACCGAAATCGGCGTTGATCCAGCGGGCTACCAGTGAATTGTTCAACGCACTGGGGGCTTCGGATGTGCGTCAGGGTAAAGCGCTGGATCGGCATTGGCGTAATGCGCGGACGGTGTCGTCGCATAATCCGGTGATCTATAAGGCGCGGGTTGTGGGGGACTGGGTGATCAATGGGGCTGAGCCGCCGTTTGTTTGGCAGATTGGGAATGGCCCGGGCCGGGGTTGAGTCCGTGGGTAACCCGGCAGGACGCCGGGTTAGCCGTGACCCAAGTAACGGATATACACCCCCCAATCAGAACGCGAGCTTGTAACCAATTGCCATCAACATAACCGCCAAGCACGGCCGCAATACCCCGTCCGGCAGCTTGCCCGTCATATGGCTACCCACGTAAATCCCCGGCAACGACCCCATCAACAAAAACCCCAACAAATGCCAGTCCATGTTCCCCATGCTGGCATGCCCCAACCCCGCCACCAGGGTCAGAGGCACGGCGTGGGCGATCTCGGTCCCCACCAGCCGCCGCGTGGCCAGGAACGGGTACAGAATAAACAACGCCACAGTCCCCAGAGCACCCGCGCCGATGGACGTCAGCGCAACCATGGTGCCCAGAACAGCGCCGGTCACCACCGTCAGCATGTTCAGGTTGCGCGGGCTCATGTGATAGTCATCACCGGCATGCCGCTGGGCAAAAGCCAACAGGCTTTTCTTGAACAGAATCGCCAGGGCCGTCAGCAGCAACACCACACCGAGGGCTTGCTTGATCACCGCGTTCATCGCGCTGGGGTCGGTGTGCAGGCCGGCCAGGAACCACAGGGTCAGCAACACCGCAGGCACGCTGCCCAGGGTCAGCCAACCGGTGATGGTCCAGTCGATGTTCTTGTTCTTGCTGTGCACCAGCACCCCACCGGACTTTGTGATGGCGGCGTACAACAAGTCGGTGCCCACGGCCGTCGCCGGGTTGATGCCAAACCACAGCAGGATCGGGGTCATCAACGAGCCCCCACCCACCCCCGTCATGCCCACGATAAAACCTACGATCAGGCCGGCAATCACAAAACCAACATTACCCACTTCCATCAACGCTACCTGCGGCCTTGTAAATTTCTGGCCGCAGGATAGCGATTTTTCTTATAACGACTTATATCAATATGATCTGACTTTATGCCTTTTATGGCAGGCGATGACAGGCATAGGCCTGGGTCTGATACGGGAAGGCGATGGTGTCCCGCCCGCGCAAGTCGGGATGGGTGTCGACCAAGGTGCGCAATTGCGCGGTAACGCTGGCCTTTTCTGCGGCTGGGAGCGCCGCGATAAAGCTCACTGACAGAAAGCGATCCATGACCACTTCCTGAGGGCTGCCGACGTGGCTGTACGAAAAACAGGTGACTTCAGGATCGGAAAAATACTTGCCAGTGAAAGCTTCACGCCAACGCCCGCTATGAAAGCGCGGGGTGTCGCCTTCGTACGGTGTGATTATTTCGGTGATTGCCGCCACCCAGCCCACCGATTCGTCGCGCACATTCCACACCAGCCCCAAGCGCCCTCCGGGCTTGAGTACGCGATGGATCTCCGACAATGCGGCCTCGGTGGAGAACCAATGGAAGGCTTGCGCACAGACCAGTGCATCGGCGCTGGCGGACGCCAGGGGGATGGCTTCGGCAGTGCCGCTCACCAGGCGCACGCCCGGTAGCAGCTTAGCCAGTTGCGCGCCCATCGCCGCCAGCGGCTCGACGGCAATCAGCGTTGGCGCCAGGGTGCTGAGCAAGCGCGTGAATTTGCCGGTGCCGGCACCTAGGTCAATCACTGTCGACTGCGCATCAATGCGCAGGCTTTGAGTGAGTCAGCCAGTGAGTTGCCTGGGGTAATTCGGCCGGCCCTGGGCGTAAGTGACGGCCTGGGTGGAGAAACCTTGTTGAGCAGACACGTGGACGCCAGTCATTGCCAATCTCTCCTCAGGGGTAAAGCGGGGGCACAGTGTGCGCCCTCAAACATTTATTTTCTAATCCGTGCATCCAATCCTGCGCAAGCTGGGTAGTCCTTTCAGTCACCCCGCTGTTTTACTGAAATGGAGAAACACCCATGAACGCTAAAGCACTGTTCTGCCTCACCGCCCTGCTGGCTGCCGCACCCGCTGCCTTCGCCCAGACCGGCTTGCCGGACAGCATCAAGGTACCGGACGGCCACAAGGTAGCGCTGGAAACCACCGGTGTCGGCGAAATCACTTACGAGTGCCGCGACAAAGCCAACGCCGCCGGCCAGACCGAGTGGACCTTCGTCGGCCCCAAGGCCGTGTTGAATGACCGCAGCGGCAAGCAAGTCGGCACCTATTTCGGCCCGCCTGCCACCTGGCAAGCCAAGGACGGTTCAAAAATCACCGGCACTCAGTTGGCCGTGGCGCCGTCGGGTGCGGGCAACCTGCCGTACCAATTGGTCAAGGCCAACCCGGCTGAAGGCAAGGGCGCGATGAGCGGTGTGAGTTACATCCAGCGGGTTGCCCTCCAAGGCGGCGTGGCGCCGAGCAGCGCGTGCACGGCGGCCAACAAGGGCAAGCAGGAAGTGGTGAAGTACCAGGCCGACTACATTTTCTGGGCGGCCAACTGAGCAAAGTCGGCTACGCTGCCCCCAATGCCGATCGTTGGGGGGAGCACCACGTGTTTGATTACGAAGCCTGTCTGCAATCCTGCGCCCGTGGCGATCAACGCGCCTTGCGCCAGCTTTATGAGCAGGACAGCAGCCGTTTGCTCGGCGTGGCGTTGCGCATCGCCAGGGACAAGTCCCTTGCTGAAGACATCGTGCATGACGCGTTTATCAAGATCTGGCGCGGTGCCGGCAGTTTCGACCCCAGTCGCGGTTCGGCGCGTGGCTGGGTGTTCAGCGTGACCCGGCACGTGGCGCTCAACGTTGTGCGTAACCAGTACCGCGAAGTACCGTTGGGCGAAGAACACGAGCAAGTCGCTGCAACCGACACCTTTGAATTCAGCGCACGCACCGGGCAGGTCCACCTCTGCCTGGAGCAGCTCGACCCGGCCCGTCGCACCTGCATCCTGCATGCCTACGTCGACGGTTATTCCCACAGCGAAATCGCCCAGAAACTGGACACCCCACTGGGGACCGTCAAAGCCTGGATCAAACGTAGCCTCGCGGCGCTGCGGGAGTGCATGGCATGAGCAAACCACTGGACGAACTGGCCAGCGAATACGTACTGGGCACCCTGCCCGCCGAACAACGCGCCGAGGTGGAACAACGGCTCATGCACGACGCCGAATTACGCGCCGCAGTGGACGCCTGGGAACAGCGTTTGTTGCCGCTGACCGCCTTGGCGGAGCCCGTGCCACCCTCCTCTGAGTTGTGGCGGCGTATCGAACGCAACATCGCCAGCGCCCGCACGCACTGGTGGGACCTGCTGGCCGTGTGGCGCGGCCTGGCCGGCGCCGGGTTGCTGACTACGCTGGTCCTCGCCGGACTGCTGCTGACCCGCCCGCCCGCCGCCGAGCCGACTTTTGTGGTGGTGCTGGTGGCGCCGCAAAGCCAGGCCCCGGGCTGGGTGATCCAGGCCAGTGACAATCAGCAGATTCAGTTGATCCCGCTGGGCGTGATGGAAGTGCCAACGGACAAGGCCCTGCAGTTCTGGACCAAGGGTGACGGTTGGCAGGGGCCGGTATCCCTGGGGCTGGTCAAACCCGGGCAAACGCTGTCGGTGCCGCTGGACAAGCTGCCGCCGCTTACGCAGAACCAGCTGTTCGAACTGACCCTGGAAGACCCGCGCGGCTCGCCGACCGGCAAACCCACCGGGCCGATCCAGGCGATTGGCCGCGCGGTCAAGGTGCTCTGATCAGGCGACGCTGGGCAACCACACGCGAAAGCGTGCACCGCCCAGCGGCGAAGCCAATGCCGTCAAGGTGCCGCCCTGGGCTTCCAGGGCGCGTCGGCTGATGGCCAGGCCCAGGCCAAAACCACCGGTGGCGCGGTCACGGCTGCGGTCCAAGCGGTAGAACGGCTCGAAGATGCGTTCGCGCTGGTCCGGCGGGATGCCGATGCCGTCGTCGTCCACCCAAATTTCACAGCCCTTGGGGCAGACCTTCACGCCGACCTGAATGCGTTTGTCGCAGTAACGCGTGGCATTGCGCAGCAGGTTCTGCAGCGCGCGGGCGGTGAGGCGCGGGTCGAGGCTGAAGCGCTCCACGGCGCAGTCGAGCGCTACATCGATGACGATCTCGGGGTTTTCCAGTTCGTCATCGACACTGCCCAGCACGCTGTCGATAAACTCGTCGAGCACCACCTCCACCCGCTCCGGCAATTGCGCCGGGTTTTGCAGGCGGCTGTAGGACAGCAGTTCCAGCACCAGTTCATCCAGCTCGCGGATATGCGCCACCAGGCTTTGCAAGCGTTCGCGGCTGGCCTCGGGCAAATCTTCGGAGAGCGCCAGGGCCAGGCCGAAGTCCAGGCGCGTGAGCGGCGTGCGCAGTTCATGGGAGACGGCGTTGAGCAGGTCGCGTTGCTGATTGAGCAGGTGTTCGATGTCGTCGGCCATGGTGTCGAACACCGAAGCCAGGCTGCCGATGCTGGAGCTGGCCGGAATGCGCGTGCGTTCCGCCATATTGCCCTGGCCCAATTGCCCGGCGGTGCTTTTCAGGCGTTCCAGGTCGCGCCAGTGCGGGCGCAGCCACACCAATAGGCAGGCCAGCAGCGCCGCAACAATCAACACGTTGATCGCCCAATACAGCACGTTCATGTCCATCGGGTCAGGCGGTATCGTCAGCTTGACCACGAATTGCTCATTGATCGGAGTGCTGATTTGCTCCATCCAGCCCCATTCGCCCAGGCGCACTACCGACTTGCCCTGTTCCAATAGCTGTTCCTCAGCCGGCGTGTAGCTGGCGTCCTGGCGCAGCAGCAATTGAACGTTGAGTGGCGCGAATTCGCGGCCCAGTTGGTCGGTGACCTGTGACCAGCGCTCCACAGGTGCGCGCAGGTATTGTTTGACAATCAGCTTTTGCTGGCCGCGGGTCTGCTCGATGTTGTAATTCACGTAGCGGTGCTCGAACAGCTGGATCACCAGCGTGGGCACCAAGTAAATCGCCGCACTGTAGGTGACGATGGTGATCAGATAGAGGCGAAACAGTACGCGAACCATCGATCAGCATTCCCACTCGGAACGGCTGAACAGGTAGCCTTTGCCCCACACCGTCTTGATCTTGCGCGCTTCACCGGCGTTGTCGTCAAACTTGCGGCGCAGCTTGGAAATGGCCACGTCCACCGAACGGTCGGTGCCGTTGAACTCGATACCGCGCAGGCGTTGCAGGATCTGGTCGCGGCTGAGCACCTCGCCGGCATGCCGGGCCAGCACCACCAGCAGGTTGTATTCGCCGCTGGACAACTCCACCGCCTGCTCGCGCCAGGTCACGGTGCGCTCCGACAGGTCGATGCACAGGTTGCCCATGACGATCTGGTCGTTGGCCGCCTGGGGTTCGGACAAGCTGCTGCGCCGCAGCAAAGTGCGGACACGGGCCAGTAGCACGCGCGGTTCACAGGGTTTGGTCACGTAGTCGTCGGCGCCCATTTCCAGGCCCAGCACCTGATCGTGGCTGTCATCCCGCGCCGTGAGCATCAGGATCGGCAAGCCCGCCGAGTCGGCGCGCAGCAAGCGGCATACTTGCAGGCCGTCGAGGCCGGGCAGCATCAGATCGAGGATCACCAGGTCCGGCGGATTCAAGCGTGCGCGCTCACGCACGTGGTCGCCACGGCTGAGCACGCTGACGTGATAGCCATTGCGCTCCAGGTAGCTGGCAATCAGCTCGGAGAGTGCGGCGTCGTCTTCCACCAGGAGGATGTTGGGCATGAAGGTGTTTCCAGAAAATACATTTATTGGTCGTACATAAATCCAATGTGGGAGCGGGCTTACTCGCTCCCACATTGGATCTTCGGCGTATGTGGGGCTGCGCAAGGATATACGCCCAACGCTCACAACGCGCCGCACCTTACATTTCTTCACAGACGCGCTACACAGCTTCACAGCACCACGGCGCGGGTGACTTTAGGATGCGCCAGTCAATATTGGGATAAGAGCATGTCGAAGAATCTGTTTGCGCCGTTTTGCCTGCTGGCCCTCACCCTTGCCCTTAGCGCGTGTGACAACTCCGCCACCGAAGCGCCGCAAATGCCCCTGGCCAAAGTGCGCATCGAAACCCTTGAAGCCAAGCCCCTGTCGATCACCAGCGAACTGAGCGGGCGCATTGCCGCGCCGCGTATCGCTGAAGTGCGCGCACGGGTCGCGGGTGTGGTGACGCAGCGGGTGTTCAAGGAAGGTCGTGACGTGAAACAGGGTGATGTGCTGTTTCGCATCGACCCGGCGCCCTTCAAGGCCGACCTCGACAGCGCCCAGGCCAACCTGAGCAAAGCCGAGGCGAATGCCTTCCAGGCGCGCTTGCAAGAGCAGCGCTACAGCCAGTTAGTGGAAGGCAACGCCATCAGCGGCCAGGACTACGACAACGCTCGCGCCGCCGTGCGCCAGACCAACGCCGACGTCGCCGCCAACAAGGCTGGCGTCGAGCGGGCCAAATTGAACCTGGGCTACGCCACCGTGACCGCGCCCATTTCCGGGCGTATCGGCCGTGCGCTGGTCACCGAGGGTGCCCTGGTCGGCCAGAATGAGGCCACACCGCTGGCGATCATCCAGCAATTGGACCCGATCCACGCCGACCTCACCCAGTCCAACCGCGAGCTGAATGACCTGCGCCGCGCCTTCCGTGCCGGCAGCTTGAAGCAGGTCGGCCAGGACCAGGCCAAGGCCACGTTGATCGAGGACGACGGCAGCCTCTACCCGCTGCCGGGCAAATTGCTGTTTGCCGAGATCAGCGTCGACCCTGGCACCGGCCAGATCATCCTGCGCAGTGAATTCCCCAACCCGGACCTCGACCTGCTGCCCGGCAGCTTTGTGCGGGTGCGCCTGGAGCAAGCCGTCGATAAGCAAGGCATCAGCGTGCCGCAACGCGCCATTACCCGTGACAGCGCTGGCATCCCGATGGTGCTGCTGCTGGACGCCGAGCAGACCGTCAGCCAGCAGCCCGTAGAGCTGGGCGCGGTGATCAATGATCGCTGGATTGTCAGCAGTGGCCTCAAGCCCGGTGACCGCATCGTCGTCGAAGGCCTGCAACACGCGCGCCCCGGTGAAAAAGTCGAAGTAGATGACAGCCCGACGCCCGTCGCCCAGGCTCCCGGCCAATAAGGATCATTGACAATGCCGCAGTTTTTTATTGACCGCCCGATCTTCGCCTGGGTGGTCGCTCTGTTTATCCTGCTTGCCGGTTTGCTGGCAATCCCGCAACTGCCGGTGGCGCAGTACCCCAACGTCGCGCCGCCGAAAGTCGAAATCTACGCAGTGTACCCCGGCGCTTCGGCCCAGACCCTGGATGAGAGCGTGGTCAGCCTGATCGAGCAAGAGCTCAACGGCGCCGATCACCTGCTGTATTTCGAGTCCCAGAGCAGCTTGGGTTCGGCGACCATCACCGCGACCTTCCAGCCGGGCACCAACCCGGAAATGGCCCAGGTGGATGTGCAGAACCGCCTGAAAGCGGTCGAGCCACGCCTGCCGCAAGCGGTGACCCAGCAAGGCTTGCAGGTGGAGAAAGTCTCGGCCGGCTTCCTGTTGCTGGTGACCCTCACCTCCAGCGACGGCAAGCTCGATGATGTAGCGCTCAGCGATTACCTGGCGCGCAACGTGATGAACGAACTCAAGCGCCTCGACGGTGTGGGCAAGGCCCAGCTGTATGGCGCCGAACGTGCCATGCGGATCTGGATCGACCCGCAGAAGCTGATCGGTTTCAACCTGACCCCGGCCGATGTGAACGCCGCGATCAGCGCGCAAAACGCCCAGGTATCCGCGGGCAGCATCGGTGACTTGCCGGGCACCAACACCCAGGAAATCACTGCCGCGATCCTGGTCAAGGGCCAGCTGTCCACGCCGGCCGAGTTCGCCGATATTGTGCTCAAGGCCAATCCCGACGGTTCCACCGTGCGCATCGGCGATGTGGCGCGGGTGGAAGTCGGCAGCCAGGAATACCAGTTCTCCACGCGCCTGAATGGCAAACCGTCGACAGCGGTCAGCGTGCAGCTGGCACCTGGCGCCAATGCGCTGAACACCGCAACCCTGGTGCGCGCAAAGATGGACGAACTGTCGCGCTACTTCCCGGCCAATGTTGAGTACAAGATCCCGTACGACACCTCGCCGTTCGTCAAAGTCTCGATCACCAAAGTGGTCTACACCCTGCTCGAAGCGATGGCGCTGGTGTTCGCGGTGATGTTTTTGTTCCTGCAGAACGTGCGCTACACCCTGATCCCGACGCTGGTGGTGCCGATTGCGCTGATGGGCACCTTCGCCACCATGTTGTTGTTGGGGTTCTCGATCAACGTGCTGACCATGTTCGGCATGGTGTTGGCCATCGGTATCCTGGTGGACGACGCGATTGTGGTGGTGGAGAACGTCGAGCGGATCATGGCCACTGAGGGGTTGTCACCCAAGGAAGCGACGCGCAAGGCCATGGGCCAGATCACCGGCGCCATCATCGGCATCACCCTGGTGCTGGTGGCGGTGTTCCTGCCAATGGCCTTTATGGCGGGGTCGGTGGGGGTGATCTACCAGCAGTTCTCGTTGTCGATGGCGGTATCGATCCTGTTCTCGGCGTTCCTCGCCCTGACCTTGACCCCGGCCTTGTGCGCCACCTTGCTCAAGCCGATCGCCAAGGATGAGCACACTGCCAAAGGCGGTTTCTTCGGCTGGTTCAACCAGCGTTTTGAAAGCCTCACCGACCGCTACGAAGGCTGGGTAGCCTATGCCCTCAAGCGCAGCGGCCGTTACCTGCTGATTTACCTGGTGCTGCTGGTGGGCCTGGGGTGGATGTTCACGCGCCTGCCCTCCTCGTTCCTGCCGGTGGAAGACCAGGGTTACACGATCACTGACATCCAACTGCCACCGGGCGCGAGCAAGAACCGCACGGTGCAGGTTGCCGAACAGATCGAAGCGCACAACGCCGAGGAGCCTGGGGTGGGCGACACCACCATGATCATGGGCTTCAGTTTCTCCGGTTCCGGGCAGAACGCCGCGCTGGCGTTTACCACGCTCAAGGATTGGTCGGAGCGCGGCAGCGATGACTCTGCCGCATCTATTGCCGACCGCGCCAATATGGCCTTTACCGAGCTCAAGGACGCGATTGCCTATGCGGTCCTGCCGCCGCCGGTGGATGGCCTCGGCACATCCAGCGGCTTCGAGTTCCGCTTGCAAGACCGGGGCGGTGTCGGCCATGCCGCGTTGATGGCCGCGAGAACGCAATTGCTGGCCGCCGCCGAGAAAAGCCCGATCCTGGCCAACGTGCGCGAAAGCGCCCTGGCCGAAGCACCGCAAGTGCAGCTGGAAGTGGACCGCAAGCAGGCCAACGCACTCGGCGTGTCCTTTGCAGACGTAGGTAATGTGCTGTCCTCGGCCATCGGCTCGGCTTATGTCAATGACTTCCCCAACCAGGGCCGCATGCAGCGGGTGGTGGTGCAGGCCGAAGGCGACCAGCGCAGCCAGGTGGCGGACTTGATGAAGATCCACGTGCGCAACAACGCCGGCAAGATGGTGCCACTGTCAGCCTTTGTCGAAGCCAAGTGGACCCAGGGCCCGGCGCAGTTGACGCGTTACAACGGCTACCCGGCCATCGCGATTTCCGGCGAAGCCGCACCCGGCCACAGTACCGGTGAGGCGATGGATGAAATCCAGCGCCTGGTCAGCCAATTGCCGGCCGGCCTGGGCCAGGAATGGACCGGTTTGTCGTTGCAGGAACGCCTGTCCGGTTCCCAGGCGCCGATACTGTTGGGCCTGTCGCTGCTGATCGTGTTCCTGTGCCTGGCGGCACTGTATGAAAGCTGGTCGATCCCGACCTCGGTATTGCTGGTGGTGCCGTTGGGCGTACTCGGTGCCGTGTTGGCGGTGAGCTTGCGCGGCATGCCCAACGATGTGTTCTTCAAGGTCGGCTTGATCACCATCATTGGCCTGTCGGCGAAGAACGCGATTCTGATCATCGAGTTCGCCAAGGACCTGTATGACCAGGGTGAAGACCTGATCAGCGCCACGTTGAAAGCCGCGCGGTTGCGCTTGCGCCCGATCATCATGACGTCGCTGGCGTTCATCCTCGGCGTGGTGCCGCTGGCGATTGCAACAGGTGCCAGCTCGGCCAGTCAGCAGGCGATTGGTACGGGCGTGATCGGCGGGATGATCACCGCGACACTGGCGGTGGTGTTTGTGCCGGTGTTTTTTGTGGTGGTGATGAAGCTGGTGCGTAAACGCAGCGACTAGATTTAAGCTTCAAGCGGCAAGTAAGAGCAGACTTGCTTCTAACTTGCCGCTTACAGCTTGAAGCTTGCAGCGGCGCAACCTATGGTGCTCTCAATTCCCCCGATTCGTGAGCGCCATGCCCTTCCTCGCCCGTACCCACCCTCGCCTCTCCGCCGCCGCCGTGTTCGGGCTTGCCGTGGGCATCCTGGCGCCGGCCGATACGTGGCTCAGCAAAATCCTCATCGGCTGGAACGCCGGGGGCTGGACATACCTGGTGCTGATGCTGTGGCTGACCCGCCGTGCCAAGGCCGAGGACGTCAAGCGCATCGCCGAGATCGAAGATGAAAACGCCGGCTCGGCCCTGTTCACCGTGTGCATCGCCGCCATCGCCAGCCTGGCGACCATCACTTTCGAACGGGTCGGCCGCAAGGGCCTCGCCACCTCTGAGCGCCTGCTGCACTGGGCTTCACCGGGCTGACGGTGATCGGCTTTGTGTTCAACACGGCGATCCTGGGTTTTTCGATCAATATCGCCGCCGGGCTGTTTGGGTGACGCTGCACAAACCGTCTAGACGCCCATTGATCGCTGGGCGGTAATAACCACCTACTCCGCCTCGGTGTTTTATGGCCGCGCGCAATTGGATCGAGCTGATAGTGGGCTCGGGGGTCTCGGCCAGTCGCTGGCGACGTTACCCGAGGTTCAGGTTGCCATGCACTGGATAAGCGTGCTGATCTGAACGCAAAAAAAGGGGAAGCCGCAGCTTCCCCCGTTTCATTGAGCGATTGTCTTAAAAGTCGTAGCGTACGCCGAAGTTGACACCCCACGGCTGATCGATCTTCTTGCCCTGGCTGGTTTCGATGTCCGCATGCAACTTGACGTTCTCCGATACCGACATCGCCAAACCGGCCGCCAACTCGATGCGCGAGCCCGACAGGTCGTTGTTGAAACTCTGGTCGTTGATGAACACCTTGTTGCTCTGGTCGAACTCATGGGCCACTGCGGTACGCAAGTAAGGCTGCAACACACCGCCGCTTTCCAGCTGGATGTTCTTGCCTGCGGTCACGCCAAGCTTGCCCACCACCGAGCTGGAGCGATCGCCCTTGGCTTGCAGGCCGTTGGTCAACTCGTAACTCTGCGCCTGAGTGATGGTTGCCGACAACTGCCCGTAGGGTTCCAGATAGAAGTCGTTGTCCAGCTTGATATGACGGCCCAACTCCGCCGAGGCACCCACGGCATTTTGCGCGTAGTTGCCCTTGGCTTTCTTGCCATCGCTCATGGTCACGTCGTTTTCCGTGTGCAGGCGGTTGAGCTTGGCCACACCGTCGAAGTACAGCCCGCTTTCGGCGTCCAACCAAGTGGCGTAACCACCTACGTAGTAACTCTTCACTTCGCCGCTGCTGCCGCGGGTCAGGCTGAGGTCGGAGACACTGTGACCGGCCATCACACCCGCGATCCACTGGCCGTCGCCACCCGATAATGGCGCATCGGCACCAATGGTGAAGCCCTTCTGGTTTTGCGTGTAGCCCGCACCGTTCTTGTTCGCCGCCACGTCGAATTTGTTGCCGTAGCTGCGCATCCACATCCCGTTGCCCGCACCCTCACTGAAGCGCAATTCGCCCATGCGCGTACGCAGGATGCTCATCTCGCCATACAGCACGGTTGGCGCACTGTTGAACAGGGCCAGTACCGAGTGGGCACTGGTACTGGTGCCCTTACGGTTCGGGTCGAGAAACCAGTCGGTGCCGTCCTGCTGCAAGCCATAAGCGTAGGCACCCACGTCAACCGTACCGCTCGCCAGGCTGAACTGCGCATCACCGCCTTCGGTGTGGACTACCTTGATCGGCTGGCCGTCAGCCAGGTTCGAGCCGCTGGCGGCCAACATCAGGCTATGATTGCCATTGGCCTTGCCTTCCACGTTGAGGAAGTCGGTCTGATGGGTCAGAAAATCGGTGTTCATGATGAACGTACCGTTGCCTTCCAGGCTTTTCACGTCCAACCGATAGAACTCATCCGGCCCACCGAAATGCACGGCGCCGCCGCCCATTTTCAAGGCGGTGACATTGCTGTCGCCCACCAGCACCCAATGGGAGGCGTCGTTCACACTCAGCTCGGCGACGTTTTTCAACTGGCCGGTCAGCCAGGCGCCGTTGTTGAGCTGCGCTTTAGCGGTGCTACCCTCTTCGACCACGATGTCGCCGAACAACTCGCTGTGGTCGACGTTCATGTTGGCAACGGAATTGCCGGTGACTTCCAGGATATTGCCGTTGCCGCCGGTCAGGGTCGAGCCATTGCGCACCTGAATATCAACTTGACCACCGCCCAGCTCATCCCCCTTGACCAGCAACGCAGCACCGTTTCGGCCCTTGGCATGTGTACCGTCCAGTACAAGGCTGCTTGGGTTATTGATATAGTATTCCTTCTCCAACACCACGCCATTCTGGCCGCCGACAATACGGCTGCCAATGGCGGTAGCGTCCGCGCCCACCAGGTAGACGCCCACACCATCCTCTCGGGTTGCTGTGACATCTGAGTAGGTGAAATTCAATTGACTGTACGCCGACGCAACTGCGCCCGTCGTCGAACCCGTGACGGTGCTGCCGAAAACATTCACGGTCGAGCCGTCAGTCGTCAAGAAATCGCGCCCTGCGACAATAGCCGCCCCGTCGGCATTGGTGACCGTGCTGGTGGTGATATCCGCGTCACTGCCAATCAGTTGCAGGGCAAACGGCGAAGAACTGCGCGCTTCGACCGTCGCGCCATTCAAGGTGATTTTCGATCCATTGATGGCCTCAATGTCCTGGGCCAGGGTGCCTGCATTCAAGGTCATCCGTGCGCCAACGACCTGCGACTGACGCAAGGTCGAACCATTGGAGATCAGATGAGAGTCATTTTCGATAACCCAACTGTCGAGGTATTGACCCGACCCGATCGTGTATTCATGACCATCAATCAAGTGCGTGGTTGCTTGGGCGAGTGAAGCGCCAAACAGCAGGAAACCCATTGCAGGGGCCTGAACCGCGATGGCCAATGGATGTTTTTGGAAACATGCGTTGATAGTCATTCTGCGTGTATACCCGTGAAGAACCTTCCCATAGGGAACGAATTGACCGGCACCAAGCGAGATAGGAGCAGGCCTTGAGGGGCCGCAGACTAGAGAGAAAGGAAGAATGAATATGTAGGATTTATCTGAGATGTAATGCGCAATGACGGAGGGGTATTAATGGGGCTTGAAGAGGAGCACCTCTGCTCCTCTTCAAGCCAAGCATCACTAAGGCCAAAGAGAGCCGTCGCAATAAGTCGGTGTCGAGCCGGAAAGATAAGTCCTTACCAACGCAAGCGTTTCGGCAGAGTCCACAGGCGTGGTTCCCACAATGGGTACCGAATACTTGATGCGTACCGACCCCATATCCGTCATGTAGTCGTAGATTGGCTTGATATACATCGCTCCCGTTTGGATGCGAACTTTGAAACCGAACGCGATCTCGCTGGTCGTTGTTATCGTATGATTGAAAATTCCCGAAGCCGCAGCGATTGGCATGTTACCGGCATCATTGCTGTGTGCCTGCCACGACACTGGGATAATCATACCTAAAGCGAAACTCGAGCTCGGCGGAACATTAACCTCCACATAACCACCGGTCTGAGTTACATTTTTGACTGCGTTACAGGCAATGATCGTGACACCGCCGGCTACAGCCGCCCCCTCTACAGTCGGTGCATCGAAGGAGATTACGTTTGCCGCGACATCAATGCCTTGAGCGGGTGAAACATTTCTATTGCTGGTGCCTGTAGTAACAAGTTCATAATGCAATGGAAGAGGGTTGCCGGCCAGGGAATTGCCATATTTGGCAATGCTCGGCCACGGCACCCTCGTATCAATGACACCGGAAGGCGGAAGGTTCAAGTTGTCGACCGGGATAACGGCAACCCTTTCACCCGAGTAATACAGATGAATGGTGAACGCCCTGGCGGAAGGCAATGGTGCAACAGTCCACAAAGGAATCTTGACGGGCGCGTCCAGTCCCTTGTCACGGCCATCCAGTTGATTCGTCAAGCCTGACCCCGCCCCCGTCAATATCGGACGTAGGAGATTCCTATTAGGCCG
Source organism: Pseudomonas sp. RA_15y_Pfl1_P11 (assembly GCF_963970975.1). NCBI lineage: Bacteria > Pseudomonadati > Pseudomonadota > Gammaproteobacteria > Pseudomonadales > Pseudomonadaceae > Pseudomonas > Pseudomonas sp. RA_15y_Pfl1_P11. The sequence continues at coordinate 99,513 of NZ_CAXAOY010000014.1, read as the reverse complement.
AGTAGGTCTGTCTGGGTTCACGGGACCCGCATCGGACAAGTCCAGTTCAACAGTGACTTCGTCGGCCGTAGCGATCCAATAGAACACCCCTCCGCGTTCTGCCGCATAGCTGACGCTCATTGCAATGGGCCCAAAACTGGCGGTGCCATACAAAAACTCGAGTACCGGATAGTCGACAGGGAACTCCCCGGGCAATACGGTCGACCCCACTGGCAGCGGGCCGACTTGGCGAGTGCCATGGGCGGTGGTGAGCCTGATGTATATATTGTCCCGCACACGATCCGTATCATAATTAGGGATGATGATCAGCGCTCCCGACCCCGCTTCAGTATCATCCAGGTCGAGCAGATGGTCGCCTGAGCCCACTAAGTTGACGGCAAACTTGACACCTGGAGATTTCAAAATCGGGGCGGGACGAATCGCGATGCTCACGGGCAGCCCGAGGGAGACGCCACTGACATTACCCTCAATAGTCCGCAGTTGGTAATAAATGTCTTTCGCGCCCTCCCACAGCGCGGCCTGAGCCTCGGTCAATAGCACTACTTCATCGGGGAAGACATTACCGGTTGCAACCACTGACCCATTGGGACCGTCCAACAGCTCCCACTTGTCTCCTATATGCGCACCCTGAGCGTCGTAATCTTGAATCCGAAGTTTTGCCACGCCACCATTGGCATCAAAATACGCTTTAGTCAGAGGACCGGAATGCCCTGCGGGCAACAACAAGGGGTACGGTCTAATACCTGCTGAATCAAAGGGTGCAATTCGATTGACGATGAAGGTTGTTGTCGCGGAGCCAGACTTGTTTATCCCACCACCCGGTATAGTCCTCAACACTGCATACTTGTAGGTGTGGGTTCCCTGGGTCAACCGGTTTTGGGGAATTTCCGCTACATAAGGGCCCGCCGCAATGAGTTCTTCCGACCGAAAACGCCCGCTTTGAAAATCCCCAATGTCATCAATATGATCATCTCGCGTAGAAGGATTAGTAACGGAGGACGGAGGAAACCATGTGGGCACATCAAGCAGTAACTTAGGAGCGTCGACCGCTTCCCGTGTCAATAAGCCCGGGTACAGAGTGTTATCAACATAACCTTGAGGCACCGCTGCTGCAAGTGTAATAGGCACAGCAGTAATCGTATTTTTATTTTTTATTTGCGCGAATGGACCCAGTTTCTTTTTCATGTCAATTACTCACCATAGTTGAACACACGAGTATCGATAACTCGCCCCGGTGACGAGGCGAACCTATTTAAAGCGTACGACACGGTGAATGCCTGACTACTTAAAACACCCGCACCACTGCCCTTCAGACCACACCCGATCGCGAGCAAGCGTCAGCACCACATCACGTCGCTACTACTTAAACTTCTTAACGTCCTGTAAGAGCTTTATCAACTTATCAATCAACTCATTGAGTTTGCCCAGTTGTCCGCTAGGCGAGCGCTCCGGTGCCTCAAGCCATTGCACATCTGCGCCATCACAAAAGCCGTGATCACCGGGTTGGCAGGGCTCTTCGGAGTTAGGGAACACTCGGTCTATGCGCACCCGCCCGATGGATGAATGACCAATCAGCACGCCGTTCCGGTAGAGGTAATATTCTGCTGTGGCCGAAGCGAACCTGCGCATCGGCTCGATCTTGGTGTCCCATGGCAAGACCACAATCGACATTCCATTGATCAAGTGCTCAGGCGTGATGGGCTCGCGCCCTTCAAACTCTGTACCTAAGATCGGTTGCTCCCAATTAATGGTTTTGTAGCCCTGCCAAAACGATCTGACTTCGTCATCAACCCGCATGCGTGAGTCGATAGGTACGGTCCAGCGGACGCCATGACAAATGGCAGGGCGCGACTCACATGTCAGATTTCGGGCCCCACCGTGCAGCGAATGGGCAATCACCGGCGCGTCAAGATCAAACAACGGATCGACATGCACATTCACCGGGGTTTCAGGCGCTTGCTGCTCATTCACGCCATTGGTGGTGGTATAGAACACCGGCAATGCGGAGTGATTGCCCTCTGCAACAATATCCGTGCCCGAGATGTCGGGTACAAAACGAACCAGTTGATCGAGCGCATCGCCTGTTTGCACGGTGTAGTACGCGAGCGGCCCTCTGCTCCCATAATAGAGGGCAAGTACTTCACCCGGTTTGGGATCGACGTACAAACGTACCCAGACACTGGCACCCAACACCCGGTCCCGCTGATCCAGCTCGTTGATCAACCCCGACCCATTGCCGATGACCTGAACTTTTGCAAGCGTAGGGTTAAGCTTGGCCGGCGCACCGGCATGGTCTTGGCCCGCGAGGGTCCAGTCTTGCCAGAAAAAGTCGATAGGCGAGAGGAATGGAGTGGGTCTTCCCGGCCGGTGTATCTCATATTGCACAGGTACCTGCTCACGGACCAAGGGGCCGGGTTGGCGCAAAATGCTCCAGGGAATCGTTACAGAAAACGGAAAACCGGTGATTTCTAGCGGTGGCAGTACGCGCTGCCCGTTCCAGACCATCACTACCTTATCGTCCTCCATGAATCCGGGGTATTGAGGTGCGGGTATCTGAGCGGCAATACCTGCACGTGCATCGTCTCTCTTGAGTAATAAGTCAAGGTAGGCAGGGGGTCGAATGACCGGCGCCAGCAGGCCGCTAGGGGACGGGATCAAGCTGACGGGAAAGCTCGTGGAGGCCGTCAAAGGGCTGAAGTTTCCTGACCGATCATAGGCCCGGCCGGTCATGTAAACCGTGCCATTAGGCAGGGCTCGGAAATAGTCTCGATCGACACAGATGATCAAAGGTTCATCGGTAAAATCGAGGGTCTTGATAACCGTATGGATCAATGGGAACGGCGGTGTCACCTTCGACAGATAAATAGAAATCTGGTCACCTTTGGCTCGGGCCACAAAGGCGGGGAGCTCAATCTCTATGCACGGATTGTCAGCGAGCACTTGTTCGGTTATGCCTGTGGCGGCGATGCTTGGGTCAACAAATCTAGGGCCATCGGAAGGAAGCAGAAAGGTCGGCGGGTTTCGATCTACCCTCAATGTCCTGAAGGGGGAATTCACATCGGGACTGCCGGGCTCTTTCACTCGATACAGCAGCTCAATGACAGCGTCGAAATACAGCATGAAATTGCGGGGTACGGACAACGAAAATGGGTCAGGTTCCGCTAAGTAATCGGCTTTATTGAACACACGTGAATCCGCAACCGCCTCGACACCGTTAACACGCCAAATCAACTCCACCGTGTTGTCCCTTAGCAGCGAGGGGCCTGGCACCCATTTCTTGATCCAGCAAACCAAAGGCATCTCGCGATAGGGGATAACGATCAGGCCTTCCGGATCAGATACCGGCACACCGACAATCTCGGCAAAGGGATCCAGCGCCAACACACCGTTGCGCCTCGATAGATTGTTGCCAGGGTTTTCCTTTCCAGACATGGTGTGCGCTCCCTGTAAGAAGCTGATTGGTTGAGCACAATTAAGCGCCCGTTGCCCTTTCCTGACTACTGTCAGAATTAACAGGTTCATCGGCCCATTCGTCGTTTCCCTTCCATCGACGTCCCCAACATTTTTTCTCCATCGCTTGACGCCCCCCTTCACTTGGTGTTTTCTGAAACCGGTTTCAGCTCCTGTCACTCATCCAATAAGAAAGGCCTGACACAGTGACCCCTTTTTCCGCCGCCCAGCGCAGCCGCGTTACCATGCTCGACGTCGCCGAGCGCGCCGGTGTGTCCAAGGCCAGCGTGTCGCGTTTTATCGGCGACGACCGCGCCCTGCTCTCCGATGCCATTGCCCTGCGCATCGAGCAAGCCATCGAACACCTCGGCTACCGCCCCAACCAGATGGCCCGTGGTCTCAAGCGTGGCCGCACGCGCCTGATCGGCATGCTGGTCGCCGATATCCGCAACCCCTATTCCATTGCCGTGATGCACGGCGTCGAAACCGCTTGCCGCCAGCACGGCTACAGCCTGGTGGTGTGCAATACCGACCGCGATGACGAACAGGAGCGCCAGCACCTGGCCGCGCTGCGTTCGTACAACATCGAAGGGCTGATCGTGAACACCCTCGGTCATCACCTCGACCAACTGCTGGAACTGCAACGGGAAATGCCGCTGGTATTGGTGGACCGCAAGGTCGAGCCGCTGCACAGCGACCTCGTCGGGCTGGACAACCCGGCGGCGGTGCGTATGGCGGTGGAACACCTGGAGCAACAGGGTTACCGCAATGTGCTATTGGTGAGCGAAGCCACCGATGGCACCAGTTCGCGGTTGGAGCGCCTGGAGAGTTTCAACGCACACATTGCCAGCCGTCCGGCGTTGACCGGTGCGGTGCTGGAGCTCGATAGCGAGTTGGAAACCCATCTGCAAACCTTTCTGGCCAAACCCGGCGCCAAAGCGTTGTTCTGCGCCAACGGCGTCGCCGCGTTGACCTGTACCCGTGCGCTCAAGCGCCTGGGCTGCAACCTGTTCGAGGATGTTGGCGTGATCGCCCTGGATGATCTGGACTGGTACCCACTGGTGGGCACTGGCATCACCGCCCTCGCCCAGCCGACCGAGGCGATTGGCGCCACGGCGTTCGACTGTTTGCTCAAGCGCCTGCGCGGCGATACCGAGCCGACGCGCACCGTGGATTTTGTTCCCGAGCTGATCATTCGCGGCTCAACCCAGCCTCAACCAGGAACCACCCCGTAGCAACTGTCGAGCCCGAGCGAGGCTGCGTCGGCGGTACATCAGAGACACCGCTGACGCAGCCTCGCCGGGGCTCGACAGCTGCTACGCCACTCTCATTTCAAGATTTGCATACAAAAATGAAACCGGTTTCAGAGGTAAACAACAATGCACAAATACCCCGTCTCTATCAGCCTTTCCAGCTACGGCGCCGACCTGGTGCGCCAACAGGGCCAATCGAGTTTTGTCGAGGTACTGGCGGCCGCAGGCGCCCAGCGCATCGAGTGGCGTGAAGAGCTTTTAACCCACGAACAGCCCGCCGAACTGGCCCATGCGGCTGCGCAGCATCGGCTGGAGTCAGTGTTCTCATCGCCCTTGGAACTCTGGGTCGCCGGCCGCGCGCAACCGAACGCCGAACTCCCCGCCACCCTGGACCGAGCGCAGGCTTTTGGCTCACGCTGGCTAAAAGTCTCCCTCGGCTACTTCACCGACACTAACGACCTGGAAAGCCTGCACGCCCTGCTCACCCGCCACCCGGTCCAGCTGCTGGTAGAGAACGACCAGACCCTGCACGGCGGCCGAATCGAGCCAATGCAGCGTTTCTTCAGCGAGGTGGAACGCCTCGGCCTGCTGGTGAAAATGACCTTCGATATCGGCAACTGGCAATGGCAGGACCAATCCGCCCTTACCGCCGCACGCCTGCTGGGCCGGCATGTGGATTATCTGCACTGCAAGGCTGTGGCCCGTCGCGCCGATGGCAAGTTGGTCGCCCTGCCGCCTGGCGCCACCGACCTGCATCTGTGGGAACAACTGCTCAAGCACATGATTCCAGGTATTACCCGGGCCGTGGAATTTCCGCTGAAAGGTGATGACTTGATCGAAATCACCGCGCAGCAAGTCGCCGCCCTCACCCTGCTGGGCCAACCTCGTGCGGAGAATGCGCATGTCTGAGATCGATATCCTCTCGTTTGGTGAAACCATGGCGATGTTTGTCGCCGAGCAAACCGGCGACCTGGCACACGTGGCCCAATTCCATAAACGCATCGCGGGCGCCGACAGCAACGTCGCCATTGGCCTGTCGCGCCTGGGCTTCAACGTGGCCTGGCTGAGCCGTGTGGGCAATGATTCCCTCGGGCGTTTTGTGGTCGACACCCTGAAGAAAGAAGGCCTCGATTGCCAGCATGTGGCGGTCGACACGTTGCACCCCACGGGTTTTCAGCTCAAGTCGCGCGAAGAAGCCGGCGATGATCCGCAGGTGGAGTACTTCCGCAAGGGTTCAGCGGCCAGCCATCTGTCCATCGCGGCCATCAGTCCTGCCTTGCTGCAAGCCCGCCATCTGCATACCACCGGTATTGCGCCGGCGTTGTCTGAGGCGACGCGCGAGCTGTCCATCGAGTTGATGACACAAATGCGCAAGGCCGGGCGCAGCGTGTCGTTCGACCCCAACCTGCGCCCTTCGCTGTGGCCCAACCAACACACGATGATCCGCGAAATAAACGCCCTTGCGGGTCTTGCTGACTGGGTACTGCCGGGGTTGAGTGAAGGCCGCTTGCTCACCGGTTTCGATGACCCGGCCGACATCGCCGCGTTCTACCTCGACCAGGGCGCCGAAGCCGTGGCAATCAAGCTCGGCCCGGACGGCGCCTACTACCGTACCCAGATGGACCAAGGCTTTGTCGCCGCCGTGCGGGTGGAAAAGGTCGTGGACACGGTCGGCGCCGGTGACGGTTTTGCCGTGGGCATGATCAGCGCCCTGCTGGAAAACCTCAGCTTCCCCGAGGCGGTTCGGCGCGGCAACTGGATCGGCAGCCGCGCCGTGCAGAGCCGTGGCGATATGGAGGGTTTGCCCACCCGTTCAGAGTTGCACACCCGACCCGTCGCGTAACCCAACACCTGTTGCCACAACTACAACAAGCTCAGGAGCAACTCCATGGAAACCGTGAAACTCGCCACCCGCCGTTGGTGGTACATCATGCCTATCGTGTTTATCACCTACAGCCTGGCGTACCTGGACCGCGCCAATTATGGCTTCGCCGCCGCCTCCGGCATGGCCGAAGACCTGATGATCACCCCGGGCATGTCGTCGTTGCTGGGTGCGCTGTTTTTCCTCGGCTACTTTTTCTTCCAGGTGCCGGGCGCGATCTACGCGCAAAAACGCAGCGTTAAAAAACTGATTTTCGTCAGCCTGATTCTGTGGGGAGGCCTGGCTACACTGACCGGCGTGGTGTCCAACGCCTACATGCTGATCGTGATCCGTTTCATGCTGGGCGTGGTGGAAGCGGCGGTGATGCCGGCCATGCTGGTGTACCTCTGCCACTGGTTCACGCGTGCTGAACGTTCCCGCGCCAACACCTTCCTGATCCTGGGCAACCCGGTGACCATGCTGTGGATGTCGGTGGTATCGGGTTACCTGGTACAGCATTTCAGCTGGCGCTGGATGTTTATCATCGAGGGTCTGCCGGCGGTGCTATGGGCGTTTATCTGGTGGAAGCTGGCCGATGAGCGTCCAAAGGATGCCAAGTGGCTCAGCGATACTGAGAAACAGGACCTGGAAACCGCGCTGGCCGCTGAACAGGTTGGCATCAAGGCGGTGAAGAACTACGCCGAAGCCTTTCGCTCGCCCAAGGTGATCATCCTCGCGCTGCAATTTTTCTGCTGGAGCATCGGCGTGTACGGTTTTGTGCTGTGGCTGCCGTCGATCCTCAAGGCCGGCTTGCAGATGGACATGGTCGAGGCCGGCTGGCTGTCGGCGCTGCCGTATCTGGCGGCGGTGATCGGCATGCTCGTAGTCTCGTGGGGGTCGGACAAACTGCAAAAACGTAAGCGTTTTGTGTGGCCGCCGCTGCTGATTGCTTCCATCGCTTTCTACGCATCCTACGTACTGGGCGCCGAACACTTCTGGTGGTCGTACACCTTGCTGGTGATTGCCGGCGCCTGCATGTATGCGCCCTACGGTCCTTTTTTCGCCATCGTCCCGGAGATCCTGCCGGCCAACGTCGCCGGGGGCGCCATGGCACTGATCAACAGCATGGGCGCCCTCGGTTCGTTCGGTGGTTCGTACCTGGTGGGTTACCTCAATAGCAGCACCGGTTCACCCGGCGCCTCGTACCTGCTGATGAGCGGCGCGCTCATGTTTGCGGTGGTGCTGACGATTTTACTCAAGCCCGGCGCCAGCGACCGCTCGCCGGCGCCAACCCTGGAGTTGAAGGTAAAGACCTCATGAAAATGTCTGTCGTGTTGTACAAGAAACTGTCCGCGCCGCTGATGGCGCGCCTGCATGAAAAGGCCGACGTCACGCTGATCGAAGCGCTGGATGACGCTGGCCTGGCCAAGCTGCGTGACGCCCTGCCCGGTGCCCATGGCCTGCTGGGAGCCAGCCTGCGCCTGGATGCAAAACTGCTCGATCTGGCGCCGCAGTTGAAAGCGATCGCCAGTGTGTCGGTGGGTGTCGACAACTACGATATCGATTACCTGACGAGGCGCGGCATTCTGCTCAGCAACACCCCGGACGTGCTCACCGAAACCACCGCCGACACGGGTTTTGCACTGATCCTCGCGACGGCCCGGCGTGTGGTCGAACTGGCCGATATGGTGCGCGCCGGCCAGTGGAACAAAAACATTGGCCCGGCGCATTTCGGCAGCGACGTGCATGGCAAGACCCTGGGCATCATCGGCATGGGCCGCATCGGCGAAGCGTTGGCCCAGCGTGGGCATTTTGGTTTTGGCATGCCGGTGATCTACCACAGCCACTCGCCCAAGCCGGCGGTGGACGCACGCTTCGGCGCGCAGTACCGCAGCTTGAACGACTTGCTGCAACAGGCCGACTTTGTCTGCCTGACCTTACCGCTCACCGCTGAAACCGAGAAATTGATTGGCGCCGAGGCGTTTGCACTGATGGGCGCGGAGACGATCTTTATCAATATCTCGCGGGGCAAAGTGGTGGATGAGGCGGCGCTGATCGACGCGTTGCAACAGCGCACGATTCGGGCGGCAGGGTTGGATGTGTTCGAGCACGAGCCGCTGAATAACGATTCGCCGTTATTGCGCTTGAACAATGTGGTGGCCACGCCGCATATCGGCTCAGCGACCCATGAGACACGGGAGGCGATGGCCACGTGTGCGGTGGATAATCTGTTGCAGGCGCTGGCAGGGGAAAAGCCCAAGAACCTGGTGAATGCCACTGCCTGGCAGCAGTAACCCCTGGCACACAAAAACCAATGTGGAAGCGGCGGTGCGAGCAAGTCGAATCGTCGCACCGCCGCTCCCACAGTTTTGACCGTATTCCAAATCAGATAACGAATGTGGCCACCATCCCATTCAAATCCACCGCTAGGCGCGACAGCTCATGGCTGGCCGCGCGGGTCTGGTTGGCACCCGCTGCAGACTGAGTCTGCCAGGCCTTCGATCATCACGGCGGTATTTTGCACGTCCTGGGCCATGGTCTGGATCGCACCGACGATATCCATCAACCGGTCGCGGCCTGGTTGGACTGCCCGGACGCTTCGGAAGGCAGCGGCGTGACGATGCTTCGGGTGAGCGGCGAGCCGCACGGTGAGCAATGCGCAAGCGACCGAAACGGCAATAACGCCGGTAATCGCACCTTCGTAACTCTATAAATATTTTTTTACACTTCTGACGACTGTCAGTTTCTGGCATCCTGCGCCTCCATTTTCTGACCCGAGCCCGCATTTTGTCTGACGCTCAAGCCCCCCGCCCGCGCTATAAATCCGACCTGATCTACGGCTTGGATGATCGCCCACACTTCACCGCGGCGATTTTTGCCGCGTTGCAGCATGTGCTGGCCAGCTTTGTCGGCATCATTACGCCCACGTTGATCGTCGGTGGCGTGCTGGGCCTGGAAAGCGAAGTGCCCTACTTGGTGAGCATGGCGCTGTTTGTGTCGGGGCTCGGCACCTTTGTGCAGGCACGCAAATTCGGCCCGATTGGCTCGGGTTTATTGTGCCTGCAGGGCACCAGTTTTTCCTTTATCAGTGTGATTCTCAGCGCGGGTTTTATGGTCAAGGCCCGGGGCGGCGGTACGGATGAGATCCTCTCGACGATCTTCGGCATCTGCTTTTTCGCGGCATTTATCGAAGTGGTGCTGAGCCAGTTCATCGGCAAGCTGCGCAAGCTGATCACCCCGGTGGTCACCGGCACCATCATTACCTTGATGGGGTTGTCACTGATCAAAGTCGCGGTGACCGACATGGCCGGCGGCTTTGGCGCCAGCGACCTCGGCGCCGCCAGCAATATGGGCCTCGCAGCGCTGGTACTGCTGACCATCGTGGTGCTCAACCGTTTTAACAACCCGTTCCTGCGCCTGGGGTCCATCGTGATCGGCCTGACCCTGGGCTTCGTGGTGGCCTGGCTGATGGGCCGTGTGGACCTGGCGGCACTGCCACAGGTGCCGTTGATCAGCGTGCCGGTACCCTTCAAGTACGGGTTCTCGTTCGACTGGGTGGCGTTTATCCCGGTCGCGGTGATCTTCCTGATTTCGCCCCTGGAAGCGGCTGGCGACCTGACCGCCAATTCGATGATTTCCCAACAACCGGTCAAGGGCCCGCTGTACATCAAGCGCATCAAGTCCGGTCTGTTGGCCGATGGCCTCAACTCGGCGATGGCGGCCACCTTCAACAGCCTGCCGATGGTGACCTTCGCCCAGAACAACGGCGTGATCCAGCTCACGGGCGTGGCGAGCCGCTACGTGGCGTACTTTATCGCCGGCCTGCTGGTGCTGCTGGGGCTGTTCCCGATGATCGGCGCGGTGCTGCAATTGATGCCCAAGCCGGTATTGGGCGGCGCGACCCTGATCATGTTCGGCACCGTGGCGGTGGCGGGTATCAAGATCCTTGCCGAAGCCGGGTTGCACCGACGCAATGTGTTGATCGTGGCGATCTCGCTGGGCATGGGCCTGGGCGTTGCCGCCGTGCCGGAAGTGCTGCGCGAGCTGCCCAAGGCGCTGCACAATATCTTCGAATCGCCGATCACCGTGGGCGCATTCTGTGCAATCCTGCTGAACATTTTCCTGCCGGAAGAGTTCATAGAGCTGGAAGAAAATGAATTTGATCCGGAGTCCTCTACCCTCAAGGTGATGCAGGACCCGGACGTCACGAAATAGGAGCACTGTTATATGCGCAAGCTCATGGTTCTATCGCTACTGCTGCTGACCCTGAGCGCGTGCGCGCTGTTCCCCAATCGCGACCCGGTGAACATCAACGTGGTGGGCATCGAACCGCTGCAAAGCCAGGATCTGGAAGTACGCTTTGCCGTGAAGCTGCGGGTGCAAAACCCCAATGAAACGGCGATTGACTACAACGGCGTGGCCCTGGATCTGGAGGTCAATGGCCGGCCGTTGGCATCTGGGGTGAGTGATCAGAGCGGGTCTATCCCTCGTTTTTCCGAGACGGTACTGATGGTGCCGGTGAGTGTTTCAGCGTTTTCCGTGTTGCGCCAGACCTTGGGCCTGAGCCAGACCCAAAGCTTGAACAACCTGCCCTACGTGCTGCGGGGCAAACTGGCGGGTGGCTTGTTCGGTACGATGCGCTTTGTCGACCGTGGCACGCTGGACCTGCCGAATACGGTCACCTGGTAAACGCCATGCAGCCTGTATTGCTGACTGACCGCCCTGGTGCCGTGGCCTTACCCGGCCAATGGTGCACGCGCCTACCTGGAACAGATCGCCCTGCCCGCCATGGCCCGTGGCGAGGAATGGCACTTTAGTCCGTGATAAAGCGCACGCCGGGTTTTTCGCGTTCATCCACCGTCAGCTCGAACACATCCGGCCGGGCATAATGCCCCACCACGTCATAGTCATAACGCGCCCGCACCAAGTCAGCCGTATCGATTTGCGCCGTCAACAACCCCGCCTTACCCAGCAAAGGCCCCGCTAAAATGTCGCCCATCGGCCCGACAATCACGCTGCCGCCAGCGATCAACGGGCGATCCGACGGCCAATTGGCAACCGCCACCCCCAGCGCTTCGGGCGAAGCCTGCACCTGACACGCACTGACCACAAAGCAGCGCCCTTCATGAGCCACATGACGCATGCTCACCTGCCACATCTCACGCTCGTCCACTGTCGGTGCGCACCACACCTCCACACCCTTGGCGTACATCGCCGTGCGCAGCAGCGGCATCATGTTTTCCCAGCACACTGCGCCGCCGATGCGCCCGACTGCCGTATCGATTACCGGCAAGGTTGAGCCATCGCCCTTGCCCCAGATCAGTCGTTCGGTGCCGGTAGGCATCAATTTACGGTGCTTGGCGACCAAGCCACCCGCCGGTTCGAAGTACAACACCGTGCAATACAACGTGCTGCCACTGCGCTCGATCACGCCAAGCACCAGGCTGGCACCGGTACGCGCCGACAGGCCGGCCAGCGCTTCGGTCTCGGCGCCCGGCACATTGATGGCATTGGCTAAATATCGGGCAAAGGCTTCCCGCCCCTCGGGCAGGCGATACCCCAGCTGCGTGCCGAAGCCCTCGCCTTTGGGATAGCCACCCAGCAATGCCTCGGGCATCACCACCAATTGCGCGCCGCTGCGCGATATTTCGTCTTCATAGGCGAGAATCTGCGCCAGGGTTTCAGCCTTGCCACCCGGCAAGGAGCCAATTTGCAGGGCCGCCACAGTCGATACAGGCATCACGATCACTCCGAAGTCAGGGGTTGCCCATTCTCCCGCCAGCCTCGATCATGAATAAAGCCCCCTTCACTGCTGAATGATATGAGCCAAATGAATATCGCCCAGGTCGACCTGAACCTGCTGAAAACCTTTGAAGCCCTGCATGATGAGTCCAGCGCCAGCCGCGCGGCATTGCGCCTGGGCGTCACACAATCGGCCATCAGCGCAGGGTTGCGGCGCCTGCGCGAGGTATATGACGATCAATTGTTCGTGCGTACCGGACGCGGCCTGGCGCCGACCTTGCGGGCGAACCAATTGAAGCCACTGATCAGTGAAGCGCTGGACCGCTGCCGACAGAGCCTGGCCATGGTTAATCCGGACAATCAGCAGTATCAGGGCCGGTCCGTGGTGCTGGGCTTGTCCGATGACTTCGAAATAGCCTACGGCCGACGGCTGATGGATGAAATTACCAGGCGCGCGCCGAGACTGCGGGTGATTTTCCGTCAGACCCACAGCCAGATCGTGGCCGGAGCGCTGCTTGATCGCACGTTGGACCTGGCGATTACCGCAGGCGGCTTCGCGCACAGCAGGCTGAGTCGCCAAGTGCTGGGGGAAGGTGATTATCGCTGCCTGGTGGACGCCGACCAGCCAAGCATGAGCCTGGACGAGTTCGTCACCCGCGAGCATGTGCTGGTGTCATCAGGCGGGTTTATCGGGATCACCGACGAGGGCTTGGCGGCGCAGGGGCTCAGTCGTCAGGTGTGTGCGTCTACCAGCCACTTCGCCGCGCTGCCGTTTTTGCTCAAGGGCAGTCAGGCGGTTGCAACCATCCCCGGCCACGCCGCCGAGGTCATCGGCGCCATGACCGGTTTGCGCGTACTGGCGTGCCCGCTGGCCCTGCCGCGCTACCCGATCGAGCTGGGCTGGCGAACCCAGGCGCAGCTCGATCCACTGTTGCTGAAGGTGCGTGAAGCGATTGTGGCGAGCTTTACTTGGTCGCCGCCATCAACTTGTTAACCTCACTGCGCACCATGCTGGAAAACTCTGGCGGCGACATACCGTCAAGTTCCGCACGTACCCATTCTGCCCACTTGCCTTTGCGCTTGGCGCGCTCGCCGAACAACCGCGCGGCCTCGCCCTTGGCCTTGCCCAGGTTGCTTTGCCACAGGTCATAGAGGCGCGACTTTTCATCTTCCAGCTCGGCACGTTCGGCGAGGGTCTTGTTGGCGAGATTGAAGCTCATGTTGAATTTCCTGCTGCGCAAATAGACGACATCTTACACTGTAGGTCGAAACTTCCTGATTCGGATTTTACGCAGGACAACGCTTCGGAAAAAAACTGCAACTTTTGCCGCAGCCCAATACTCCATTGTTCACTGTCATATTCACTCGCAAGGAGTCACACAATGGCCCGCAAAACCGCCGCCCAAGCTGTCGAAGAGCAAATCAAGGACCAAGCCTTCAGCGAGCTGCAATCGCTGATCGAAGAATCGGACAAGCTGCTCAAGAGCAGTGCCTCACTGGTTGGCGAGGAAGGTGAAACCCTGCGCGAGCAGGTTGCAATCAAGCTCAAGCAAGCGCTGGACTCGGTATCCAACGTGCGTGAACGCAGCAAGCCAGTGGTGGATGCCACCGAAACCTACATCGGTGGCCACCCTTGGCAGACCGTTGCGATTTCCGCAGGCTTTGGCCTGGTGGTGGGCCTGCTGTTGGGTCGTCGCAACTGATGCATTAAAGGCTGCGCCCATGGCGCAGCCTGTTCAGCCGGCGGCCAAAGCCCGCAGGCCTTGCAACTCCTCAGCGTCCAAGACGATCCCTTCCTGCTCGGACCTGAGCCGCGTCCGGTGCCGCCGATCTCCCGGCAGACGCCGCAACCCTGCCGCATGCATCTGTCGCACCAGTTCCTGGCTGCGCTCGGCGAAGCTCTGCCCTGCAGTCTTGCTGGGATCGATCAGGATCAACAACTGCCCTGTCCAAGGCGTACGCGCTCCCGGATGATCGGACCAGTTGAATTCAAACGAGAAGTTGCCGCCGGTCAACGCCGCGGCCAGCAGTTCGACCATCATCGAAAGCGCCGACCCCTTATGCCCGCCAAACGGCAACAGGGCGCCCCCTTCAAGAATCGCCCTGGGGTCCTGAGTCGGCTGACCCAGCCCATCAACACCCATGCCCGGAGGCAAACGCTCCCCTTTGCGCGCGGCAATCTGTACGTCACCGTGGGCGATAGCGCTGGTGGCCAGGTCAAATACGATAGGTAAACCATCGGCGCGTGGGGCTGCGAAGGCGATAGGGTTGGTGCCGAACAACGGCCGGTCGGCGCCGTGGGGCACCACGCAGGTCATGCTGTTGACCACGCTCAACGCCACCAGCCCCTGCTCGGCGAACGGTTCGACATCCGGCCACAAGGCCGCGAAATGATGGGAGTTATGGATCGCCATTAAGGCGATCCCGGCACTCCTGGCTTTTTCCACCAGTAGTGCACGGGCAGCTTCCAGGGCTGGCTGGGCAAAGCCGTTGGCGGCGTCCACCCGCACAAACCCCGAGGCCACGTCGGTAACCTGCGGCACCGCACGGCCATCCACCCAGCCACTGGCCAGGGTACTGAGATAACCGGGAATACGAAAAATGCCATGGCTGTGGGCGCCGTCGCGTTCAGCGCTGGCGCAATTGTGGGCGAGGATCGCAGCCACCTCAGGCGAGGTGCCATGGCGCTCAAAGACCTGTTGCAACAAAGCCACCAGCGCACTGAAGCTAATGGAAACATTGGAACTCTCAACGACCTTGGACGGCGTAGACATCTGAAGCTCCGAATTATGATTGGAAGGGGCAACAAGACGGGAGACTCGAGCCTGTGATTAAACAACGCGGCGTGCGCCTGCTGTCAATCAGCGTTTGCGAGACCCGTTGTGTTTGCATCAGCTATCTACCGCTGCAACGGCACCATCGCTATCTAATCTGGCGCTCGAGACACCCCCCTGGTCCTGAGAGAGCAACCCATGGCAAGCGTAACTCCCGCGTATTTTTTCGATGAATTCCTGCGCCCGATCACTCGCAAATACCCTTCAGACAGAGAGCGCGCGCTGGGCTTGACCCTGAAGGATCTCGAATGGCTGATGACGATCTACACCCCCACCGACGCCGTGCGCCAGAGCCGCGAGTCGCCTATGGCCGTTGAAAAACTGGTGATTGAGAGGCTTGGGGAATCTGCAATACCGCTGGCCGGCGTGTTTATGATGAGCCCGTCCCCTGACGAAAAAAAGGCGCTGCTATACAGTCCTTACGGAGGAATCGAGGTATTCGACAACCGCGCCTCCGTAATTGCAGAAATTAGGGAACGCCTCACAAACAATATATTGCGCGTTGATTTAGTCAGTTTTTTGTCTATTGATCAGCGTCAGGATTGTGGCTTCGATGGCACGTTTACCCTGACTGCTGCACCCGTTACGGGCATCGTCTTTGTGGACCAGGAACAAACGATTGAGGCAAGCCAGAAACGTAACGTGCAACGCATGCTCGAGGAGTTACGCAAGCTCCCCACCCTGCCCTCAATGCTCGACAAACTGCTGGGCATCATGGCGCGCCCTTACTTTCCCAAGCTCGATCAGCAACAGACGTTGGTCAATAGTTTCCTGGTTCCAGCGCAGGACAGCGGTGATGCCGTGACCCGATGGGTGGGCTCGGCGACCCTCAATGAGACCTTGCTGCAGTACTACCTGAAACAGGGGTGGCCGGCCAACCACACGCGCGCGTTCACCCACCCCAAGCACGATACAAGCGCCATGACGGCCAACGCGCTCAAACAGGAACTTGCGCAGTGGGAGCACGTGGTAGAACAAACCGCTGCCGTCTTCTCCACGCTGCTCAGCAGCCTGTTGCAGACGTGGTGGAATGAAGATATCGGCGGCAACCAATCGCGCATGGATTTGTTTGCCCTGGTAATGAGTGACAAATTTCGCGCCGACCTGCTGCTCAAGCACCAGAACGCTATTCTGACGTCCGAGGAAGCCCATCGACTGCGTGCCGTGTTCCTCCCCGACAAGGCGTCACGCAGCGCCTGGCATGCGCCCTTGCGGATCGAAAAGGTCAACATTCATGCGCCCTATCAACATTATGTTGAGCTGGCTGCAACCTTGTTGATCAGCGACACGCATGCCTACCTCTACACCCAGACGCGCGGGCTGCAAGTGCTCAAGAACCTTGACGACCTGAAGGACGTCCTGCTGAGCATGCTCAAGGCCGCCGGGCATGAGGACGAGTTGCTGAATTTCCTGTCCCTGGACGAGCGCAGCCTGTACCTGGGCATGGATGCGGTGCAAGTCAGCGGGCTGCCTGTGGCCGAAAGTGTGTTCGGTGGGATGGTCAAGGACATTGCCAGCAAGCAATTGAGCAACATGGACCATGCACTCGCGCTCTTTCGCCGCAACGACGGTGCAGCAGACCTGGCAGCGCTGCTCGATTGCGCCCTGGACCTGCGCCACATGCTCGACCACCGGCTGCTGGCCCTGGAAGCCGAAGGACGTTGGAGCCTTCACCCAGCCACCAGCGGCAACGGCCGGCCCTCGACGGTTCAGGCGGAGCGCGCTAAACAACAGCGGGTAGCACTGCGCGCGGCTCAGGAAGCGTTGATGGCGCAACGCCAGAAGCATCCCACTCTGCGCAGCTTGGCTTTACATGCCCTGAAGACGGCGTTGGCCCTACACCTACTGGACCTGGACCCCACGGATGTATTCGCCAACACCTACGCCACTGAAGCGCAGCAACAGGAGGACCGTGTCCCTGAATCTTCACGAAGCATGGTCGATCATCTCGTCGAGCGTCTGGCAAAGGTTGCCGACCCTGTCGGCGACTCGCCACGCATCGGTCTCTACAGCGCTCGCCGCAGCGGGACCGCCACGCGTTGGAACAACCTGAACAGCCGTGTTTTCAATACGGTCATCGAACAGGCCATGCGCCCTTTTATACAGCACGACATACGCACCCTGCCGCGCCTGTTCCTGGAAGGTCATCGCAACGAAATGAACGCTTCCCTGATGCAGGGACTGCGCAGCGAGGCCGAACTGCGGCTGCTCAACAAGACATTGAGCCCCGACCACCAGGCGATTCTCGACGCGGTCCTGCGGCCCGACAGCATGACTCGCGACAAGCGCCATGGGCTCAAGGGTTTTCTGCCGGATGCCTACAGCTTGACGCTGACCCTAGGCGACGACAAAAGAGCCCACCCCCTGGCCAGCTGTTTTGCACTGACGCAGCGCGGCGGTATCGACCCTGAGCTTTCGGGTAACGTCGTGCTCTGGACACCCCAGCAGGGTCTTGAGCCCTTCGCCTCAGTGCACGCCTTGCGCCAATCCCTTGAACTGCGCCTGACCCAACCCGACCGGCGCTTGCCGCTGTTGCTTAACCTGCCCATGAGCCTTCGCGCGCCCCATCAGGTCTATCGCCTCGGGCCCCTGCAACGCATCGACGAACATTTTTTGAACAACCGCCAGCAGAGCTACCTGGATTACCACCTCGACGCCATCGACTACTGGCTCGCCACGCCACTGGGGCCAACGCCATTGCAAGACCGCCTGGATGAGCAAATGCGACAGCTGGCGCCGTCGAACCTGGAGCGCGCCAGTGCCATCGCCCAGGCAATGGTTCAGCAGCAGGCCTTGCCAGTGTGGCTGGGTATGGCTTCGGCCGAGGATCAATTGCTGCACGCCGAACTGTTGGAGCAATACCGCCTCAGCGCGCCTGACAATCAGGACTACCTGCACAGCGTACCTACCTTGCGTGAGCACGTTGCCAGCACCTTGACGGGCCTGCTCAAGGCGCGCTTCCCCGACGCCGCCCTGGACCCGGAAAACATCCAGATACCGGCAAGCGTACTGCTCGACGGGCATGCCCAAAGCCTGACCGACTTTGCTCTGCGCCACCTGCCGGAACCGAACGCCGACAACCTCACCCCCACCGCCCGCGACACCACCACCCTGCCGCTAGCACTGGACGGCACGGCAGTGGTGCAGTTGGTCCGCCAGTTGGATATTGCTAAAACCTACCGCGAATGGCTCACCACCCACCTCGCCGCCGATACCGACGATGCCCGACAGCGTCGCGCCCTGTTTTGCCGTCAATTACCCTGGCAGGTGCTGCGCCACGCCCATGAAGAAAAACTCGAAGAGCGCCTGAGTGCTGCGGCCTGGTGCTTTATCCAGCAAATTTTCGACATGCCGGATGCCGAGGCGCGGGATAAGGTCAACGGGGCAGCAGCAAGGATTCACCCCTTGGAACTGATCGCTACCCCGGGCGCGACGCCGGTGACCGTCCCTTGCGTCTACGTGATCGGCCCGCAGGCGCCGGCGACCGGCCCGCGGGTGCTCTACGCGCCATACGCGCCTTTTCGCGTGCTCACGGAATACACCAACGAAGAAAGCTTGCGCACTCAGATCAACCGCCCCGGCCCTTTACAGGGTTGGATCATCCGGCAGTTGGGCGATCCCGACCAGGCGATATACCGCAACCTGTTCCAGCAACCGGCCGCCCCGGACACACAGGAGGTCAGGCTGGCCTCACACCCGATCAGGCGCAATATTCTGCCGCGGCTATTCGATGACAACACGGCGCAGTTGATCAAAATGCTCGCCTGCCAATTCGAACGCGGGAGTAAAGATCAGTGGGACGGGGTCACCGGCCTGTTACGCAGGGGCATCCCCATGGCAGCGCAGTTTATTGCGGGCAAGCTCCAATTCCCGTTGGTCGTGTGGCGCAGTTTCAAGTTGTTCCAGGCTTCGGCCGAGGCCTTGCAGCAACAGCATTTCGGCGCAGGCTTGCTCAGATTCATCCAGGGATTGGGGACACTCGCTTCATTGCGCGAGGAACTCGATGAGCTACTGGAGCCGTTGCTTTCATCGCCAGCCACGGATCTGCCGGACAGTATCCCTGCCCCTGTGACGACCAGTGCAACACTGGACGTGACAAACCCGGTGCGTACCCGCATGCAGTGCTTTGAAGACGTGACAGTGTCGCTGGCGCAGTTGGAGCAAGATCCGTCGCAGCATGTTTATGTCACACCGAGCGGCAATCATTATGTGCCGGTGGCCGGGCGGGTGTACCCGGTCGAAAGAGCCGGCGCACGCTGGCGGGTGCGCCTGGCGCAGGTGCTGGGCCCGTTTGTCGAGCGCAACGCACAGGGTGGCTGGGTGTTGGACTTTTCTGCACAAGAACCGCGGTTCGGTCCCGCAGTGTCGCGTTTCAAAGGACGGGTCGTCACCTATAGAGTCGAGCGCAGTTCGATGAATATTGAAGCGGTGGGAATGCCGGCGATCCGTGCACTCCATCCTGGAAAAGCCTACTGCATCGACCGCGCGCTCAACGTCGCGATTTACTACGCGGTCATGTGTGAACGCAATCTCGCGCACTTTGCCCAGCAACGTGATCCGGATTCGCGCGTAGGCCGCTTCTTGACCGAAATGTTCGGCATGCCCACTTTCAATACGGCGCACGTCACGAAAATTCAGAAACGTGTCGCCGAGATTACCAAGGGTTTGACCCAGCAAAGCCTGATCAGGCCAGATTCAATCCGACTCGTCACGGGCGCGGCCCGTTGGTCGCCGACCAACACCTATGCTTTTGTAATACCCGCAGACCCAGAGCAGAAAATCTACTTGCTCGACTACTTTTTCAATACGCACATGGACGCTTATCGGGGTCATCTCAACGCGCCGTTCGATCTTGACGATCATGCAAGGGCAGCAACCCTGATCCATGAGATAAGCCATCTGGTTTCGAAGACTGAAGATATCGCCTACCTGGACTCCATGCGCCCGTTTGCCGACTTGATCAGCCGGGGTACGGCGGACGGCCTGCGACAGCATACCGCGCTGTCCAACCTGCAACGCACCGCGCTGTCAGTGCTGACTCCTGCCACCATGCTGTTTAAAACATGGGACGACCTTTCACTTCAATGGGAGGACGTAGGAAGTTTGGGCTCGACCAAACCGCGTGACAAGATTCTGAATCTCACCGGCGCCAGGACGCTGGACGATGCCCGGCAGATCTTTATGAGCGATGCGGACCGAAGGATGGACATCATTCTGGCCAATGCGGACTCGGTGACCTATTTGATTACGCACCTGGGGCGCAAGCTGGTTCCGGGGGCCTGAACAGGCCCCCGAGGGGTGTATCAGTCTTTCTGGTCGCGCAGGATGTTGCCCGAGGCGCCATCAATGCGGGCTTCATATACGGTACCGTCAGACTTGCGGCCTTTGACTTCCCAGTAGCCATTGTCGTCTGCCTCAGCGGCGTACACCTCGACGTATCCGCCTTTGGTCTTGGCAACTTCAATCGCCTTCTCGATCGGGATCCAGCCCGCGCCCGGCTTATCGGCAAAGGCAGCACCGGCGCCGAGCAGCGCGGAGGTTGCACACAGAGCGACTAAGGTTTTCTTCAGCATTTTCGTACTCCATTGTGGGAAATGTCCTGAATTTCTTAGGTGCCTTCAAACGAGAATAAGTTCCAATTGATGTGCAATCGCCATGATGGCTGTTCTCGCGGTCCATCCTGGGAGGTTAGAATGTACGAAATCAGGATGAGTTAATGAGCGAAAAGTCCATTTCAGAAGCCGAATATGACGCCATCACCGACGCCGCCGCGCATTGGTGCATGCGCCTGCACGCGGGTGATTGCACCGCGAGTGAACGTCAAGCTTTTGCCCAATGGCACGATTCGCACCCGCTGCACGCCTTCGAATACGCGGCAATGCTGGAGATCTGGGACGTTGCGGACCATCTGCCACGCCAAAACACCACACCGACAGAGGTGCCGTTCAAGCCCCGCAGCCGGTCGCGCATCTACGCGGTGGCTGCGGCGATCTGCCTGGGCGCCCTGCCCCTGGCCGCCTTCACTGGCTGGGAAGCCGGTTGGTTGCCCAGTTCCTATGAGCGCTTTGATGCCGCTAATGGCCTGCGCCAGGTCATCCTCGACGATGGCAGCCAGGTAGAACTCAACCTGGGCACCGAACTGGTCTACAGCAACTACAAGGACCAGCGTCGGGTCACGCTGAAAAAAGGCGAGGCGTTCTTCAAGGTCAGCCATGACAGCGCCCATCCGTTCATTGTGCACGCAGGCAGTGGTCAGGTACGTGTGACGGGCACCCAGTTCAACGTCTGGAAATATGAAGACCAGGTACGGGTGATGTTGCTTGAAGGCTCGGTTCAGATTGCCAGCGACCAGGTCCACGGGAGCGTGCCCCTGACACCCGGCATGCAAGCCAGCTACCAGCAGGGTGATGCCACGCCACGCGTGCGCACGATCAACCCGAATGACACCGCGCTGGCCTGGCGCCAGGGCAAGCTGGTCCTCGACAACCTGGCCCTGGCCGACGCGTTGCCGCTGATCAACCGCTACCTGAGCAAGCCGGTGATGCTGGCCGACGCCACGACCGGAGCGATACGCATCGGTGGTATCTACAACATCGATGAGGTCAACAACCTCATTCCCTCCCTGCCCAAGGTTTTGCCGGTATACCTGACCCAGAACCAGGACGGCAACCCCGTACTTAATTCTATTCCGCGTAAAACACCTAAAGGCTGACACCCTGCCTCCTTGCACGGGCGATGTCGCGCCACAAGTGTCCATTTTTTTAACACTCCCCGGCCTTGAATCGCCCGTGCTCAGCGCATTCACCGTTTTGTCACGCGTGTTGTTACAGCGCTGATACAGCGAGTGAAGCGTTTGTGCAGTGGCTAAGTCTGTGGGTTTGGGCAGGGTGCTGTTTCAGGATTGAAACAGCGATGCCATCACTTTGCCCATCAATGCCCGTAACACATTGAATACCAAGGCCAAATAAAAAGCGGCACGGCTTCTGCTCTATCCCTTGCAGCGCTGTTTAGGGTCAGCGCGAAGAATAAGGAATGCCGCCGTGAATACATGCACTCAAGGTTCGATGAACGTGTTGCTGATCAGCTGTGCACTCAGTGTCGGCCTCAGTGTTCCGAGCTATGCGGGTGACGGCGTTATCGTGACTGGCCGAGACGTACAGGGGCACATGTACGGTCGATCTGCATTCGGCAAAGACCCCTACCCCACCACCGCCAATGCCAATCCGAGCCGCGAGATCCTAGGGTCCACCGGCGAACTCAGTGACATGGACATCGCTGGCATCAGCAGCGGCTCAAGCATCACCCGCGCCATCATCCCAAACGGCAACATCCCTGGTTTGACTAACACCCAAGGCAGCGTGTCGACACTCGGTTCCGGCGCAGCCGTCAGCCATGGTGCAGGCGCCTCCATGGGCGGGCAGATCAGCGATTCAATCCAACGTGGCATGGCCCCCCTGAACAACCTCGGCAGCATGATGGGGGGCAAATAATGAAACGTTCCCTGCTGCTTCTCGCCCTGCTGAGCAGCACGGCGGCCATGGCCGACAACACCGCCGTGATTAACAACAGCGGCAAAGACTACAACGGCAACGTGATGATCAATCAGGCGGCCGGCAACCAGCAACAAATGGCCAATAACCGCGCCGTCACGCTCGGTGGGCAGGCCACCACCCGCAATACCCAGAACATGAACGGCAACGTCGATCCCTCTCTCAACGCGAAGGCCTCGATCGAAGGCGCCTCTTTTACCAATGGCAACGGCATGGTGGGCATCAACCAGTCCGCCGGGGCCAATAACCAATCAATCAATGCCGTGCGGATCAGCCTCAACCCTGGCCCGCAAAGCATCGACGACAGCGTCCTGTTGCAACAGAACACGACGACGCTGGCAACCGACTCAGGGCTCACCCCCACCACTGGCAGCCGCCAGGTCGTGACAAGCGACCAGGCCTTCACCGGCAGCCGAGGAGTGATTCAGGTGAACCAGAGTGCAGGGGTGGGGAACCGAGTGGCTAACACCCTGGGCATCACTATCAAGTAACAGCTTGGTAGCACACGTTAGACCGTACCAACACTTAACCCACTAATTAGAAGCAAGGAGAAACACCATGAAACCTCAAATGGCTCTGAAACCAATGGTTTTCGCTCTCGCCGCGCTCATGGCTGCTGCCGCTCAAGCAGGGGGTGGCTGGCACCCTGCGCCTCAACCAACCGGCGTGGTCGCCTCCGTGGTTACGGATGTGCAGAACAGCGCGGGCAACAAGTTCGATGACACCAACACCGAAAACAACGCCTCTGCTGATGGCTCGGTAAACGGCAACAGTGGTAGCACCATTGTTAACAATCAGTCAGGCACCGGAAACCAGGCAGACGGTTCAGGCGCCATCTCCAGCGCCAAGGGCGACTTTGCAACCGTGTTTGCCGTGGCCGATGTGAATCAAAACAGCGTGCTGAACAATTATGTCAACAAAGGTACCCAAAACAACGCATCCCTGGATAACGCGGTTAACGGCAACTCCGGTAGCACGATTTATAACGGTCAAGCCGGTCAAGGCAACCAGGCCAAGGGCAACCTGGCAATCACCACTGCTGACGGTAAAAATATCGCAGCGGCGGCCAACACCGAGCAAAACTCGCTCGGTAACAGCTACCTCAACGCGGCCGCCAGCGGGAATGGCCACTACAGCAAACCTCAATACGTGTCGAACAACTCCAGCCTCGACAACGCAGTTAACCGCAACAGCGGCAGCACAATTGTGAACTTGCAGTCCGGCTCCGGCAACCAAGCCAGCGGCAGCCTGTCGATCAGCCAAGGTTGCAGCGTCTGCGCCAGCGGCGTGCGCTTCTGATCCAACGGGGCCTTGGCAACAAGGCCCTTTTTATTACAGTGCCCAGCAGGTCATACGATCATGCGCCTCGCGACCCTCAGCCTCTTGATGCTGCTTACCGGCCCTACCTGGGCAGGCACCATGGCGATCTCCGCCATGCCTGGTGGTGCAGTCATCTACAAGAAGGTCGAGAGTATCCGTGAACGCCGGTTCGCCAACCTGGTGGAACAGAAAACCGATTTCAGCTGCGGTGCTGCGGCACTCGCCACCATCCTGCGCCAGGGCTACTGGCTCGACGTAGACGAAGACCACGTCATCAAAGGCATGCTGCTCAATGCAGACCAGGACCTGGTACGTACCCAGGGCTTTTCCATGCTGGACATGAAGCGCTACCTCGAAAGCATCGGCATGCGTGCCCGGGGCTACAAAATCGGGCCAGATACCCTGGCGACCGTGAAGATCCCCGTGGTGGTGTTGCTGGAAATCCGTGGCTACAAGCACTTCGTGGTGTTGCAGCGCGCGGACAAGGAGTGGGTCTATGTCGGTGACCCGGTGCTGGGCCACAAGCGCTATTCACACGACGACTTCGTCCAAGGCTGGAATGGCATCGTCTTCGCCGTGCTGGGTGAAGGCTACGACAAGGCCAACGCCTTGCTTGACCCGCCCACGCCACTGACCGCCAAGAACCAGTTGAATGAGTTCAGGCCCGTAGGCGATGCCGAGTTGATGGACTTCGGTTTCATCCAGAGCGACTTCTTCTAAGAAGCGCAAAAAGGAGCAGGACGCTCCAGGAGCAAGAGATGAACACTTCCCGTTGGCTGACGGTCTTGTGCCTGGCAGCCTCAATGCCCGCTTATGCTTCATCGGGGTTCAAGCCGATTGAGCTCAAGGATTCGGAAATGGCCGAACTGCGCGGCCGGTATGTGATGCCGGGGCGGATTATCAGTTTCGGTATTGTCATGAGCAGCACATGGACCAATGCCATAGGCGACACCATCACCGGCAAGGCCAGCATGCAAGTCGACTCGTCCACCATCACCCCGCAGTTTTACGTGCAGACCACCGGCTCGGCTGGCACGGGCACCCACCAGAATACCGGTACCGGTAACGTGGTCGGGGGCGCAGGCCTGGGCACTGGCACGGGCGTGACCCAAAGCGTACGCACCGCCGGCGATGGCAACACTGCCTACAACAATGTCGGTATCAACGTCACAGAGAATGGCTTCGCCCCCTCCAGCATCGTGCAATCAGGGCATGTGCTGGTGGCGGGTGGCACAGTCAGCGGCGACAGCGCGGCCGGCCGTGTGAGCGTGTCGGCCAACAATGGCGGCTTGCAGATGGCGATCCAAGGCAATCATAACCAGGGCAACAGCCTCCAGCAGATCGGTGGCGGGCAAGTGCTCCAAGGCACGGTATTAACCGGCGATAGAAACGTCGTCACTAACATGACGCAGCTCAATGTGGTGATGAACAACGGCCTGACCAACCCGGCATTGAACTGCAATCTGGACCCACTCAAAGGCCTACGCACGCTAGGTTATTGAACTACGCTGACCCTCGACACTTTCGCATTAGAAAAGGACGGCTTATTTCATGCATCGATCGTTATCGCTACGTGCGGTGGTTTGTTTAAGTACGCTCTTGCCTGCATCCATGTTGTATGCCGCGCCAGACGCCGATATCGAAGCCCTCAAGCAGGAACTTCTGGAACTCAAGCAGCGGTACGACGTACAACAAAAAGCCTTGGCGGTGTTGGAGCAGCGGGTTCGTCAAGTCGAGGATCAACCGGCCACACCGGCGCCCAAACGCCTGGCCAAATCCCCGGCAGACTTCCAGAAAGCCAGCGGCACAACGGTGGCCGGTACCGGCGCGGCAGCAGCATCAGGCGGTGCGGGAGGCGGTGGCAGTTCCTACGGTCAGTCGCTCAAGGACGATTCAGCGCCTGCGCAAAGCGTAAGCAACCTCTACAACGAGGCCAGCGGCTTTTTTGGCAATGGCAAGTTCAGCTTTGAAACCGGTGTGACCTATGCGCGCTACGACGCTCGCCAACTCACGCTCAACGGCTTCCTGGCGCTGGACTCGATCTTCCTGGGCAATATCAACCTGGACCGGATCAAGTCGGATAACTGGACCCTGGACCTGACTGGCCGCTACAACGTCGACAACCGTTGGCAGTTCGACGTGAACGTGCCGGTGGTGTACCGCGAATCGACCTACCAGTCCGGCGGTGCCGGCAACAACGCCAACGCCACCTCGGAAGAGTCGGTGAGCCGCGACCCAACCATCGGCGACGTCAACTTCGGCGTGGCCTACAAGTTCCTCGATGAAACCCCGACCCTGCCGGATGCGGTAGTGTCGGTGCGCGTCAAAGCGCCTACGGGCAAAGAACCGTTTGGCATCAAGCTGGTGCGGTCTACCGCCAACGACAACCTGTATGTGCCGGAAAACCTGCCGACGGGTAACGGTGTATGGTCGATCACGCCGGGTATCTCGCTGGTCAAGACTTTCGACCCAGCCGTGCTGTTTGGCTCGCTGTCCTATACCCATAACTTCGAGGAGTCGTTTGACGATATAAGCAGTGACGTCAACCAGAAGGTCGGCGGCAAGGTCAGCCTGGGCGACAGCTTCCAACTTGGCCTCGGCGTGGCCTTCGCGCTGAACGAGAAGATGAGCATGTCGTTCTCGGTGTCCGACCTGATCCAGCGCAAGAGCAAGCTCAAGCCTAACGGTGGGGACTGGCAGTCGGTGACGTCCAGCGACGCCAACGCGGGTTACTTCAACGTGGGCATGACGATTGCGGCGACGCAAAACCTGACAATCGTGCCTAACCTGGCGATCGGCATGACGGACGATGCGCCAGACTTTACGTTTAGCCTGAAATTCCCGTACTACTTCTGACACCAAGCAGCCCAAGTAAATACGCTGCACGCAGCGCACAAGGAAAAGCCCCGCAACGATAAGGGTCGTTGCGGGGCTTTTCGGTTTACCCGCCCTAGCGGATCTGGTGTTTGTGCAGCAACCGGTAGAACGTGGGCCGGGAAACGCCCAGTACACGGGCCGCCACACTCAAGTTGTCGCTGTGCCGATTGAGCACGTCGCGCAGCGCCTGGCGTTCGGCGCGGTGCTTATAGTCTTCCAGTGTAGCCATGGGCGGCGAAATTGCCTGCTGGCCGTGCAAGCCCAGATCAACGGCTTCGATCTGGCGTCCTTCGGCGAGCACCAGCCCGCGGCGCACGCGGTTGGCCAACTCGCGCACGTTTCCAGGCCAAGCGTGCTCGCCCATCGCGACGAGGGCGTCATCACTGAAACTACGCGGGCGACGACCGGTTTCCTGACTGTAGAAACGTGAAAAGTGGTTGGCCAGCATCGCGACGTCGCCATGGCGGTCGCGCAATGGTGCGGTCACCACTTGCAGGACATTAAGGCGGTAATACAAGTCTTCGCGGAAGGTCCCTTTCTCAACGGCGGCTTCCAGGTCGACGTGGGTGGCGGCCAATACCCGCACATCCACCGGGATCGGCTGGCTGCCGCCAACCCGCTCGATCTGCTTTTCCTGGAGAAATCGCAAAAGATTGGCTTGCAGCTCCATCGGCAGATCACCGATTTCATCCAGGAACAACGTGCCGCCGTTGGCCGCCTCGATTCGCCCGACCTTGCGCTGATGGGCGCCGGTGAACGCACCTTTTTCATGGCCGAACAATTCGGATTGAATCAAGTGTTCAGGGATCGCACCGCAGTTGATCGCCACAAACGGCTTGTCATGCCGCTGCGATTGTCGATGCAACGTCTTGGCCACCAGCTCTTTGCCGGTGCCGCTGTCGCCACGAATCAACACGGGAGATTCGGTGGGCGCCAGCTTCGACAATAATCTGCGCAGTTCGCGAATGGGCCGGCTGTCACCGAGCAATTCGTGCTCGGGCTCATCCACCGAGGTATGGCCCCTGCCCCGCAACCGCGCCATGCCAAAAGCACGGCCCAGGGTCACCTGTACGCGAGCGACGTCGAAAGGCAAGGTATGAAAGTCAAAGAACCATTCGCAGACGAAGTCACCGAAGTTCTGCAGCCGCAGCACATCCTGGTCGAGCACGGCGATCCACTCGGTCCCACTGCGGCCGATCAGCTCTTTGACGGCTTCGGGTCGTTCCAGGTGAGCGGGCTGCAAACGCAGCAGGCCGACGTCGCAGGATCGGTCGCCCACCGCGTCCAAGCTGCAACTGTCGACGTCCCACCCCGCCGCGCGCAAACCGGGCAACAGCCCGTGGCACTCATCACAAGGATCAACTACTAGCAATCGACGTTGAACGGGCGGGCCACCCATGACTGTTCCTTGGCGTCAAAATTGGTAAATTTATTTAGAAACAACAGTTTGGAACATCTGTTGCCAACCCTAGCAAGATCTTGACGCAGTCCTTGTACCGTTTCGCTATAAGCCTGGGCAAAAAGCCATCCCCCAACTTCGCGCCGTTAAAAGTTACGCGACGCTGAAACGTTCAATCCGCTTTCAAAACAGCCGCTTACATGACGTTAATCACTAAATGTTGAAAATAGTTGTTTTAATGTGTGACCCGTACCCGGCCATCGTGCATCAGTACAAGTAACCCGCCGCACGGTCAGCCCAACCGCCGGCACTCACTTGAATGGGCAATGAGAGAGAACCCACATGAACGCCCCGCTCCGCATCAACGAAGCTCTTTTGATCGCAGACCGTGCCTTCCAACCCTTTCAGTGCGTGGCCTGGCACGATGGCAACGGCGCCCTGAGCCTGAGCGTCATCGACCGCACCAATACCCGCATCGGCAGCAAACAACTGTCGTCAAGTGCCTATACCGACCCGATGCAGTTGGAAAACTTGCTGTTGCAAGCCCGTGCCGAGCTCGATAAAGATGGCCACCAGTTGCAATCCTGGGCCATGCCGAAGTAATCCAGCGCTGTAACTTGCGCTCACCGTTTTAAATGAGCGCACGTTCAGTGTTAGAGCGAAAACCGCTTATCGCTTCGCGAGAATAAACCGCTCAATCGCTTCGGCAGCGCCGTCTTCGAGATTGCTGCCAGTGACCACACTGGCCTGGCGCTTGACGGTTTCTTCAGCCTGCCCCATGGCAATCGATAACCCGGCCACATGAAACATCGCCGGGTCATTGCCACCATCACCGATGGCCGCCGTCTGCTCCAAGGGGACCCCAAGGTGCGCCGCCAAGGTTTTCAAGGCCTCGCCCTTATTGGCCAACATCGCAGTGACATCCAGGTACACCGGTTGCGAGCGTGACACTTGGGCTGCCCCCTGCACCTTGGGCTGCAGCTGCGCTTCCAGCTCCACCAGCAATTGCGTGTTGTGGCTGGCAGCGACAATCTTGTCGATCCGGTCTAGGTACGGCTCAAAACTCTCCACCACTACCGGCCCGTATCCCAGGCCATCGGTTTCGCGCTGCTGCATCGGCCCTGGCGGGTCACGGCGCAGCCAATCGCCATCGGCGAACACCCACACTTCCACCTCCGGCTCCGCTGAAAACAGCGCCAGGGTCACCAGCGCCGCTTCTGCCGGAAGATGGTGGGCGACCAGGATGCTGCCATCCGGGTTGATCAGCGTGCCACCGTTAAAGCCGGCCACCGGCACATCGATGCCGAAGGTTTCGATCAGGTGCAGCATGGCCTTGGGCGGTCGCCCGCTGGCCAGGCTGAAAAACACCCCACTGTCGCGCAAGGCGCGCACAGCGTCGGCAGTGCGCTGGCTGAGGCTGTGATCAGGATGCAACAACGTGCCGTCCACATCACTGAGGATAAAACGGATGGGATGAATCGCTGCATCACTCATCCGAGGCTGTGCCAGGCACGGCCATCACGGGCCAGCAACGCATCGGCGGCTGCAGGCCCATCCTCACCCGACTTATAGGCCTGGATCCCGTCATCTTCCTGCCATGCATCGAGGAAGGGCTGCACGGCGCGCCAGCCGTTTTCGATGTTATCCGCACGCTGGAACAAAGTCTGGTCGCCGGTCATGCAGTCGTAGATCAGGGTTTCGTACCCGGTCGAGGGCTGCATCTCGAAGAAGTCCTTGTAGGCAAAACCCAGCTGAATGTTGGCCATGTCCAGGGTCGGCCCGGGCTTTTTCGCCAGCAGGTCGAACCACATGCCTTCATTCGGCTGGATCTGGATTTTCAGGTAGGTGGGCTTGATCTCATCGACTTCGGTATCGCGAAACTGTGCATAGGGTGCCGGCTTGAAGCAGATCACGATTTCGGTGTCGCGCACGCTCATGCGCTTGCCAGTGCGAAGGTAGAACGGCACGCCGACCCAGCGCCAGTTGTCGATCATCACCTTGAGGGCGACGAAGGTCTCAGTGCTGCTGTCAGGTGCAACGTTAGCTTCTTCGCGGTAACCCGGCAGTGGCTTCCCGCCGATTTCACCGGCGGTGTACTGCCCGCGTACCGAGTTGGTCCGCGCATCTTCCAGGGACCACGGGCGTACGGCGCCAATCACCTTGGCTTTTTCACCGCGCACGGCGTCGGCACCAAAGGCGGCAGGTGGCTCCATCGCCACCATCGCCAGCAGTTGGAACAAGTGATTGGGCACCATGTCGCGCAGGGTGCCGGTCTTCTCGAAGAAATTGCCACGGGTTTCAACGCCGACAGTTTCGGCGGCGGTGATTTGCACGTGGTCGATGTAATGGTTGTTCCAGAACGCTTCGAACAGCACGTTGGAGAAACGGCTGATCAGGATGTTCTGCACCGTCTCCTTGCCCAGGTAATGGTCGATGCGATAGATCTGCTTCTCGCTCATCACCTTGAGCAGGCTGGCATTCAGCGCTTCGGCGGTGGCCAGGTCGGAACCGAAAGGTTTTTCGATCACCACGCGACGGAAGCTGTCATCGGTTTCCGTCAGCAGGCCAGCACTGCCCAGGCGCTGCACCACGTCGCTGAAAAAGCGCGGTGCGGTGGCCAGGTAAAACACCGCGTTGCCAGTGCCGCTGTCGGCGATCTTCTTGCCAATGTCGGCGTAGGTGCTGTCGTCGAGGAAATCACCTTCGACGTAGCTGATGCCCTTGGCCAACTGCGCCCATAATTGTGGGTCCAGGGCGTTATCCGCATTACCCTTGACCTTGCTCGCCGCTTCGGTGCGAATGAAGTCTTCGAGTTTCTTCGCGAAATCGGCGTCGCTGATGGCGTTGTGATCAACGCCGACGATGCGCAAGCCATCGCCCAGCAGCCCATCACGACTGAGGTTGTACAGCGCCGGCATGAGCAGGCGCTTGACCAGGTCGCCATGGGCGCCAAACAGAAACAAGGTGGTCGGTGGTGCGGGTTCGGCCTTGGTTTTTTTGCCGTTGGCGGTCATTTTTTGGAAGTCTCCACGTGACCACCAAAGCCGAAGCGCATGGCAGAGAGCATTTTGTCACCGTACGTGCTCTGCTGACGCGAGCGGAAGCGGGCGAACAGCGAGGTGGACAGTACGGGCACCGGCACGGCTTGTTCCATGGCGGCTTCGATGGTCCAGCGGCCTTCGCCACTGTCGGCAACGGAACCGGAGTAACCGTCGAGTTTCGGGTCGGTGGCCAAGGCGTCGGCGGTCAGGTCCAGCAGCCAGGACGACACCACACTGCCACGGCGCCAGACTTCGGCAATATCGGCAACGTTCAGGTCGAAACGCTGGTCTTCCGGCAGGTTTTCCGAATTCTTGGTCTTGAGGATGTCAAAACCCTCGGCGAACGCCTGCATCATCCCGTATTCGATGCCGTTGTGGATCATCTTGACGAAATGCCCGGAACCCGCAGGGCCCGCGTGGATATAGCCCTGCTCGGCGCGAGGGTCAGCGCTGGCAGAACGGTCCTTGGTGCGCGCAATGTTGCCCTGGCCCGGGGCCAGGCTCTTGAAGATAGGATCAAGGCGCTGCACGGTCCCGGCATCCCCACCGATCATCATGCAGTAGCCACGTTCCAGGCCCCAGACGCCGCCGGAAGTACCGACGTCGACATAGTGCAGGCCTTTCTCCGCCAGTGCCTTGGCCCGGCGAACGTCGTCCTTATAGTTGGTGTTGCCGCCGTCGATGATTGCATCGCCGTCTTCCAGCAGTGTGCTCAATTCGTTGATGGTGTCTTCGGTCGGCGCGCCTGCCGGTAACATCACCCACACGGTGCGTGGCTTTTGCAGCCCGGCAACCAGGGCCTTGAGGCCGGCAACGCCAGTGGCGCCCTCTTCGCTCAAGCCTTTGACAAATGCTTCGTTACGGTCGTAAACAACGGTGGTATGCCCATTGAGCATCAGGCGCCGTGCAATATTCCCGCCCATGCGGCCTAGTCCAATAATCCCCAGTTGCATGTGCTGATGCTCCTAACTACTAAAAAATGTGTGACATAGTTTATAGCGCAATGAGGCTAATGAGGGTTAGTCCAGCGCGGATACCTGTAGTTTCATGAGAAAAATTTGCCACCACTTCGGCATCACTGCACAAAAAGTCACAGGACCTTCAAAAATAAAAAAGTTCCATTGCTCGCAAAAAGAATTCAGAATCGTCCTGACTGCTGCCGAGAACCTCGACTCAAGCGTTCTGGCACACCGCGACACACTGGCTATTTGCGAGGTAAGCAATGAGCACTGCACAGATGAACCGTCCGCCACAGACCCTCTACGTCACCATTCGACGCGACGAGCTGCGCCAGTTGAAAGACGAACGCGAACAACTGCAGCAGGAAGTCATACGCCTGCGTTCGCACATCATCCAGGCCCAGTTGGATCAGCCTTCCGGCGCCCAGCCAGCGCTCTGCTGAGCCCCGTTATCACGTTGTAAGATTACGTCTACAAAAATCTTACAACGTTTTCACACCTCCCTCCCGATACTCCCGCCCGAAGGGCCACCCCATGCAAGGGTGGCCTCTGTTGCGCGCAGCCCTGCGCGTCGACTGAAAAATTATCGGGTTGGAGCGCTGGATGGCGATGTTCGAACGCAGAACGAAGTCTGCGAAAAGCTTTGATTGGGCCGGTCTTGGCTGGCTATTCCTGTTTTTCTGGTACTTCTCGGGTATTACCCAACTGCTGATTCAGCTCAGTGGCACCTCTGGTTTCAGTGGTTTTCGCCAAGCGTTCTTCATGAGTGCGATCTGGCTGGCGCCACTGCTGATATTCCCCCGCCATACGCGCTTGTTCGCCGCCTTGGTCGGCGTAGTCCTGTGGGCCTGCTCCATGGCCAGCCTGGGCTATTTCTTCATCTACCAGCAGGAATTTTCTCAAAGCGTCATCTTCATCATGTTCGAGTCGAACATCTCTGAAGCCGGTGAATACGCCACCCAATATTTCGCCTGGTGGATCGTGCTGGCGTTCATCGCCCACACCGCCGTGGCCATTTTCCTATGGACCCGCGTCCGCCCGGTGTATCTGCCACGTGGCCAGGCGCTGCTCGCAGCGACGGCGATCCTGGTGGGCGTCATTGGTTACCCGCTGGTCAAGCAGATCGCCCGCAGCGACACGATGGACGATGCCATCGACCGCTTTGAATCGCGCATCGAACCTGCGGTGCCGTGGCAGATGATCGTCGCCTACCACCGTTACACCGAGCAGTTGGACAACATGCAAGGCATGCTCGACAGCGCCAGCCAGATCCCGCCTCTGACAAACCTCAAGGACAGCATGGCCGGCCAGCCCTCAACCCTGGTACTGGTGATCGGCGAGTCCACCAACCGTCAGCGCATGAGCCTCTACGGCTACCCGCGTAACACCACGCCGGAGCTGGACAAACTGCGCGACCAACTGGCGGTGTTCGACAACGTCATCACCCCGCGCCCCTACACCATCGAAGCGCTGCAACAGGTATTGACCTTCGCTGACGAAGAGAACCCGGACCTGTACCTCAAGACGCCATCCATTGTCAGCGTGATGAAACAGGCCGGCTACAAGACCTACTGGATCACCAACCAACAGACCATGACGAAGCGCAACACCATGCTCACGACCTTTTCCGAACAGGCCGACGAGCAGGTGTACCTGAACAACAACCGCAACCAGAACGCCCGTCAATACGACGGCGACGTACTGGCGCCGTTTTCCAAGGCCCTGGCCGACCCGGCCGAGCGTAAGTTCATCGTGGTGCACCTGTTGGGCACCCACATGAGCTACCAGTATCGCTACCCGCAGACCTTCGATAAATTCACCGGCCGCCAGGGCGTGCCGGCAGGCGTGAGTGACGATCAATTGCCGACTTACAACAGCTACGACAATGCCGTGCTGTACAACGACTTCGTGGTGTCGAGCCTGATCAAAGACTACGCCAAGACCGATCCAAACGGTTTCCTGCTGTACTTATCGGACCACGGCGAAGACGTGTTCGACTCGGCGGGCCACAGCACGCTGGGACGCAACGAAAGCAAGCCGACGGCGCCGATGTACACCGTTCCGTTCATGGCCTACGCCTCGCCAAAATGGCGTGAAAGCCATGACTGGAGCTTTGCCGGCGACTTGCAACGGCCTTACAGCAGCTCACAGCTGATTCATACGTGGGCCGACCTCGCCGGCCTGAGTTTCAGCGAGTTGGACCTTACGAAAAGCCTGGTGAGCGACCGCTTCACGGCGCGCCCACAGATGATAGGTAACCCATACCTGCGCCAACAAAAACCCCTGATCGACTTCAGCCTGATCAAGCCGAAAAAGGTGAGCCCGACTGACGTGGTGCTCCAGGAACAACCGGCGCTGTAACACAAAAATAACAATCATTCTCGCTTAAGCCTAAAGTTCGCCCGCTCTTTTCGTCTTTGAACAATGGCCTTTCCCGACCGGAAAGGCCAAAAAGACGACAAGGAGTCTTCTGCGATGTTTGCGCCTCTAACCCGTTCCATGACCTTCACCCTCGGCCTCTTCAGCGTGGTCGCGAGCCCGGATCTGTTGGCTGAAACCGACCCCGAACAGAAAACGTTCGAACTGGGCGCCACGAGCATCACCGCCGAGAGCCTTGGCGCCACCACTGAACACACGGGCGCCTACACGACCGGTTCGATGAGTACCGCCACCCGCCTTGACCTGTCCGTCAAGGAAACCCCGCAGTCGATCTCGGTGATCACTCGCCAGCAGATGGATGATTTCAATCTCAATACGTTGACAGAGGTGCTGCGCCAGACCACGGGGGTCAACGTTCAGCACAACGATTCCGACCGTGTCTCCTACTCCTCGCGTGGTTATGGCATCAGCAACTACCAGATTGATGGGATGCTCAACACCTTTGGCTACATGAAATCCGATGCCGACACCATCATCTACGACCACATTGAGGTGGTTCGTGGCGCTACCGGCTTGACCACCGGCGCCGGCGACCCCTCCGCCACGGTCAATATGGTGCGCAAGCGCCCTACCGCTCAATGGCAGGCGCAAACCGGGGTAAGAGCCGGCAGCTACGACAACTACTACAGCTACATGGATGTGGGCGGGCCGCTGGCGTTCGACGGCAAGCTGCGCGGGCGCACGGTGCTGGCCTACCGCGACAGCCAATCCTTGCGTGATAACTACGGGCTGCAACGGTCGGTTGGCTACGGCATTCTTGAAGCAGATTTATCAGACGAAACCGTGCTGGCCGTAGGTTTTGATTACCAGAACAAGCAAGTGCAAGGCACGTCCTGGGGCACCGTGCCTTACTGGAATAGCCAGGGTGGCAAGGCCGGGTTGTCGCGCTCGACCAATATGGCGGCGCACTGGAGTTCCTGGCCGCTGACCGACAAGACAACCTTCGCCAGCCTCGATCATCGGCTGGGCGGTGACTGGCATTTAAAGGCCGCCTATACCCATCGCCAGAGCGACACGGATGGCAAGGTGTACTACGGTGGCGCGGGTTTCCCCAATGACGACCGCAGCGGCATGACCGCCTGGGCCAGCCACATGCGTGGCACCTCAAGAATGGAAGCTGTGGACCTCAACCTTGCCGGCAGCTACGCGTTGCTGGGCCGCGAGCATGCACTGATGATGGGTTATGGCGAGGCCACGCAGCGCGACGTGTCCCCTGTGATGCGCAGCAGCATACCGGGTGGCTACTACACGATCGAAGACTGGAAATACATGGGCGGGATTGGCACGTTCGGCGACACCGTTACCGACCTCAAGGGTGAACACAGCAGCAAGCAACAGAAAGCCGGCTACTTGGCCACGCGCTTGAGCCTCACCGAGCGCTTGCACGCCGTACTGGGCAGCCGCTATGGCAGTTGGGCGTTGGAGAGCGCGACGCCCGAATACGGTGACGATGACCAGTTGATCGCGGCCAACAAGACTCGCCAGACCCACAACGACCTGTTGACGCCTTACGCCGGCCTGCTCTACGACATCACGCCGGAATACACCGTCTACGCCAGCTACACCGACATCTTCAAACCGCAAAGCCTCAAGGACGTCAACCGCAAGTACCTGGAACCGGTGGTGGGCAGCCACTATGAGGTGGGTCTCAAGGGAAGTTTGCTGAAAGAGCGCTTGAATGTGGCAGCCGCGTACTTCTGGAGCACACAGGACAACGTCGCTGAGCGGGATGAATCGGCCCTGCCTAACCCGACCACGGGTGAGGAGTACTACAAGTCCGGCGGCAAAGGTAACAAGGTCAACGGCTTCGAATTGGAGGTTGCCGGCGAAGTGATGCCGGACTGGAACCTGACGGCGGGCTACACCTACACCCACTCCGTTAATGGCTCGGACAAGCGCAACAACACCGGGCATCCATTGAATTTGCTGAAGGTGTCCAGCGCCTACCGTTTGCCGGGGACGTGGCGAAACCTGACGGTGGGTGGTGCCGTGAACTGGCAGAGCGATATCTATGAGTTCAGCGACAGGCCTACAGGCCAACGTGTCGGTAATCAGCGGGTCACCGAACGGGCGAAAATCACCCAGCAGGCCTACGCAGTGGTCAACCTGATGTCCCGCTACCAGTTCGACGAACACGTTTCGGCGTCGATCAACGTCAATAATCTATTTGATAAAAAATATTACGAACGCGTCGGCTTCTATAACGGCGTTTATTGGGGCGACCCGCGCGCTATCACGCTTGCGCTGGATTGGACGCTTTAAGCTACAGCTTATATGACCGCCAACCTTAACAAAATCGTTAAGGTTGACGCCTATCCAATTAAGCTTCGCTTAATCCACCCTGCACATAATCGGCCCCACGAGTCTGATCTAAGAGAACAGACACCGATCACACTTTTTGGGAATACTGACAATGAAAATCTCGACGCTGATGCTGGCTGGCTTAATGACCTTGACTTCCGCCGCCGCCCTCGCCGAAGGCGGCTCAGAGCGCTCGAAAGAGTTTTACGCTAACTTTAATTTCATGCAGGACAAGATGAACGGCCCAGCCGAGGAAACGGCCTCCAGCGAGGTTAAAAACTCGAAAACCGATGAAACACAGCAACCAAAAAGTTGATGTACCGTCATACTCTTTGTCATTCCGCTCCGTTGACAAAGATTAGCTTGGCGCCATGTAATGGCGCCTTTTTTATTGCCCGTCATAACACTATTTTTTACAGCGGCTTATTCCAAAACAACATGGCGCCATAAGCGGGATCAAATTTAGCGCCGTCAAACCCGAACTTGCGGTATGCGGCCTTCGCTACTTCATTGCCCTCAAGCACTTCCAAAGTAATCTTGCAGCAACCGCGTTGGCGGGCGATTTCCTCAACCTTCTGCAGCATTTTCTGACTCAAGCCCAAGCCACGGAACCGATCCATTACCGCCACGTCATGGACGTTGACCAATGGGCGACAGGCGAAGGTCGAGAAACCTTCAAAACAATTCACCAACCCCGCCGGCTCTCCATTCACAAACGCCAACACGCTGAACGCGTGCGCACGCTTGGCTAATTCGCTCGGCAGTTGCGCTAGCAAATCCGGGTCCAGGCTGTGCCCGCCCCCCATCGCGTCTTCGGCGTAATGGTTGAGCACCAGCGCGATGGCTTCGGCATGCACCGCGTTCGTGTAGCTGGCTTGCAGCACCAGGATGTCAGGGGTGTCCATTTCCTTCCTCGATAACGGCAACAAGGGATTCGGCTCCCTTTGAGAGGCCAATTGTAAACGTGGAATCACCACCTGCTGAAGGAGATTAACTACAAATATGCGTTTGAAAACGCGAAGGTTGTGCCGGTAAAAAAGCGCGAATCTTTCATTTCCTGATCTTTTCGCACACGCTTGAGCCATAACGCTGCAACTGCATTTCCTGCAAACGGCTCAGGGTGCGGCGGAAAGGAAACGCCAGGTAACCCTCGGTATAGAGACATTCGAGGGGCACCTGAGCCTCGATGAACAACGGCACCTTGCGGTCGTAGCATTCGTCCACCAATGCAATGAACCGACGCACGCTATCGTCGTGCACCGACAACTGCGGCAATTCGCGATCACCGGCCACCACACGCTGGGCGCCGTCTTCGGTGCCACGGGCTATGCGGCCCGGGCGCTGTTGCGCGCTGAGATTAGGGACTTCGCTCAACAGGATGGCATTGAAACGATCGCACATCAGCATGAAGTCCATCGCGGCCAGCGGCTGCTCACAGAGATCGGCATAACGGCACCAAAGCACTGTTTCACAGGACTGGACAGCCAGAATAGAACGATGCCCGACGGGAATCGGCCCGCTGCTCACTGCCTGGTCTTCGGCCAATTGCTTGAACACAGCTGCCAACGCATCGGGTTGATTCACCCAATAGCGCTGAAGGCCGGCGCCAGGGTGCAAGCGATGATCCTCAGCGCCATCCACCGCCACCACTTGCAAATGCTGCTCTATCGCCGCAATGCCGGGCAAAAACCGCTCACGGTTGAAGCCATCGGCATACAACTGGTCAGGCGGTTGGTTAGAGGTGCAGACCATTACCACGCCGTCCTCGAACATCACCTGAAACAGGCGACCGAGGATGATCGCGTCACCAATGTCATTGACGAACAGTTCATCGAAGCACAACACGCGCACTTCCTGGCTGAGCTCCCGGGCCAGCGCCTGCAAAGGGTCGTGGGTGCCCGTCAGTTGGAACAGACGCTGATGCACCCACCCCATGAAGTGGTGAAAATGCTGGCGCCGCGCGGGCACCCGCAGGCTTTGGTAGAACTGATCCATGAGCCAGGTCTTGCCACGACCCACAGGCCCCCACAGGTACACGCCGGTGATCGGCGCGCGACCTTGATGCAAGGCTTCATGGCAGGCTTGTAACGCATCCACCGCGCGACGCTGGGCGTCGTCGGCAACGAAGCCCTGTTGAGCAATGGCGTATTGGTAGGCAGCGAGCGGTGAGTCAGAAGTCATGCCCGGCATTATGGCCTACGGAGAAAGCTACAGCCGTAAAAAAACGGCCCGACAGGCCGTTTTTTACTGCAGCGTAGTGACTCAGGCGAGGCTCTTGCTGACCACCTCGAACACATCGCTCGACAGTTCGCCGGACGCTCGAATGCGCTCCAGCTCCGCTTTCATCAGCGCCTGACGCGCGCTGTCGTATTTACGCCAACGGGTCAGTGGCGCCAATTGGCGCGAAGCGATCTGCGGGTTGAAGGCATTGAGCTCGATCACCAGGTCCGCCAGGAAGCGATAACCCGAGCCGTCCGCTGCGTGGAAGTTGATCAGGTTCTGCCCGGCAAAGGCGCCGATCAAGGCGCGCACCTTGTTCGGGTTCTTCAACGTGAACGCTGGGTGTTCCATCAACGCTTTGACCCGCGCCAGCCCGCCCGGCAAGGTGCTGCCGGCCTGAACGCTGAACCACTGGTCCATGACCAGCGGGTTGTCTTTGAAGTTGTCGGCAAACACGGCCAGCGCCTGCGCCTTCTCCACTTGGAACGGCGAATTCACTAACACTGCCAGTGCGGTCAGGCGCTCGGTCATGTTGTCGCTGCTGTCGAACTGTTCAAGCGTCGCGGCCAGGACTTCCGGCTTGCCGCTAAGCATCAGGTACGACAGCGCGATGTTCTGCAACGCACGACGGGCAAAATGCTCAGCGGCAGCAACATACGGCGTTTGCTTGGACAGCTCGCGATTGGCCTGGTAGCGCAGCCACAGTTCTTCATGCAGGTTGTCGGCCAGTTGCTTGCGCGCAAACTCACGGGCGGCGTGGATGGCATCCACATCCGCCACTTCGCTGATTTCGGCCAGGTAGGCTTCACCCGGCAACGATAGCATCTCCGCAACCATTGCCTGGTCCAGGCGTTCGTCGCTCAACACGCTGCGCAGCGCGGTGATCAACCGCTGATCCATCTTCAAGGCCTGGCCTTGTTGATGCTGACCAACCAGCGCCTGCAACACCTGCACCGACAGCTGCTGACCGGCATCCCAACGATTGAAGCCATCGCTGTCATGCTGCATCAGGAACATCAGTTGATCGCGGTTGTACGGGAAGCTCAGCTTCACCGGCGCCGAGAAACCGCGCAGCAGCGAAGGCAAAGGCTGCTCGGCGATATCAATGAAGGTGAAGGTCTGCTCGGCCTCGGTCACCGAGATCACACGCGACGTGCCGCCCGCAACCGCTTCACCGGCCAGGCGCAAGGCGATACCCTCGCCCTTCGCGTCCAGCAAGCCCAATTCCACCGGGATCACGAACGGCAGTTTCTCTACCTTGTCCGGGGTTTCCGGGCAGCTCTGGCGGAAGGTCAGGCTGTAGGTTTTGGCCGCTGCGTCGTAGGACTCGCTCACCGCCAAACGTGGCGTGCCGGCCTGGCTGTACCAGCGTTTGAACTGAGTCAGGTCGGCGCCGTTGGCATCTTCCATGGCCTTGATGAAGTCGTCGCAGGTCACGGCCTGGCCGTCATGGCGTTCGAAGTACAGGTCGCTGCCTTTACGGAAGCCTTCAGCGCCGAGCAAGGTGTGGATCATACCGACCACTTCCGAGCCCTTTTCGTACACCGTCAGGGTGTAGAAGTTGGAAATTTCGATAAAGCTGTCCGGGCGCACGGCGTGAGCCATGGGGCCGGCGTCTTCGGCGAACTGGTGGGTACGCAGGTACGCCACATCCTGGATGCGCTTGACCGTGGCCGAGTTCATATCAGCCGAGAAGCCCGAATCACGGAACACCGTGAAACCCTCCTTCAGCGACAGCTGGAACCAGTCGCGGCAGGTCACGCGGTTGCCCGACCAGTTGTGGAAATATTCGTGGGCAACGATCGCTTCCACGCGCTGGTGGGCGGCGTCGGTGGCGGTTTCGGCGCGGGCCAGCACGGCGCTGGAGTTGAAGATATTCAGGCCTTTGTTTTCCATGGCGCCCATGTTGAAGTCGTTCACCGCGACAATCATGAAGATGTCGAGGTCGTACTCACGGCCGTAGGTTTCTTCGTCCCAGCGCATGGATTTTTTCAGGCTGGTCATGGCGTGCTGGCACTTGTCGATGTTTTCCGGCTCGACATAGATGCGCAGCGCCACAGTGCGGTCAGTCATGGTGGTGAAGGTGTCTTCAACACACCACAAATCACCCGCTACCAAGGCGAACAGGTAGGCAGGCTTCTTGAACGGGTCTTCCCAGGTCGCCCAGTGGCGGCCGTCTTCGCCGGGGCCGCTGGCGATCGGGTTGCCGTTGGACAGCAGGATCGGATAGCGGTGTTGCTCGGCGATCACCGTGGTGGTGAATGTGCTCATCACGTCCGGGCGGTCAAGGTAGTAAGTGATCTTGCGGAAGCCTTCGGCCTCGCACTGAGTGCAGAACATACTGCCGGACTTGTACAAGCCTTCCAGGGCGGTGTTGGTTTCCGGGTGGATTTTTACCGTGGTATCCAGGGTAAACGTCGCACTCTGCGGATGCACCGTCAGGTGGCTGTCGGTCAGCTGATATTCATCGGCTGTCAACGCCTGATCGGCGAGGTTCACGCTCAACAGCTCCAGCTGCTGGCCATCCAGAACCAGCGGCGGCAAACCTGCGCCGCGCTCCGGGTTGCGGCGCATCACCAGTTGCGCATGGACCAGACTGTGGTCCTCGAACAACTCGAAGGTCAGGTGCGTCTCGTCAATCAGGTAGTCCGGCGCCTGATAGTCCTTCAGGTAAATCATCTTCGGTTGTTCGGTGCGCATGGGTGGCATCCTTTTTACTGATGCACGGCGAGCTGATAGGCCGTGTACTTGCGAATGTTGATTACGCCGGTGTCGAAGATCAGGTATTGGCCCTTGATCCCCAGCAACGTGCCTTCGGCAATCGGGTTCTTGTCCAGGTTGAAGCTGACGATCTTGGTCGGATACTGCTCGACCGGGTAGCGGATTTCGATCGGTTCGATGTCGGCAATCGTTTGGATGGCCTGCAGCCCAAAGCGTTCCTGCAAACTCAGCAGGCCCTCGGCGCAGGAGGCGAACAGTTCATCACGCACGTGCTTGAGGTCGACAGGCTGCGCATCGCCTTTGAGCAGCGCGCGCCAGTTAGTCTTGTCGGCCACTTGGCTACGCAGCACGTCCTCGACGAAACCGGATTGCTGGCGGGTCGCCACGCGCATGATCGGCAGCGCCTGGCTCGCGCCCTGGTCCAGCCAGCGCGTCGGCAGTTGAGTGGCACGGGTGATGCCGACCTTGATCCCCGACGAATTCGCCAGGTAGACCACGTGGTCGGTCATGCAGAATTGCTCGCCCCAGCCTGGGTCGCGGCAGGTGCCGGCGTCGTAATGGCAACGCTCGGGGCTCATG
The DNA here is from genome assembly GCF_963970975.1 of Pseudomonas sp. RA_15y_Pfl1_P11. Classification (NCBI taxonomy): domain Bacteria; kingdom Pseudomonadati; phylum Pseudomonadota; class Gammaproteobacteria; order Pseudomonadales; family Pseudomonadaceae; genus Pseudomonas; species Pseudomonas sp. RA_15y_Pfl1_P11. The sequence goes on along the minus strand of NZ_CAXAOY010000014.1, from coordinate 56,967 downwards.
ATGCACAGGTCACACTGGGCCAGCTTGGTCATGCACGGGTAGCAATACCCCTGGCTGAAGCTGGTCTTGGTCTTGCGGCCGCAATGGCTGCAATGGATGGCACCGAGGTATTCCAGGCGAATGTGCGTGCCGATCAACGGATTAACCGGCACCTCGGCATCGCCAAGGCGAAACGCGTATTGAACGGTCGGCTCACCGAGTTGCGCCGACATCTTGCTGACTGCACCACGACCAATTTCAATCAATGGATCGCATCCGACTTGAACAGGATGTTCGGCACCGGCGCGGACTTGGACGCGCATTCCTGCGGCCCCATGTAGCCGGTGCGCTGGTCTTCCGGCAAGTTCTGGAGTTCCCAGGCGATCACGGCTTGCAGAGACAGCTCGCGCTGTTCAGGGGACAGTTTGCGCCCATCGGACCACTTGCCGATTTCCACGGCGAGCTTGAGGCTCTCGTAGATGTCCGGGGTGATGTTTTCAATCATTTCAGCAAAAGAGGACATGAGGCTCTTCCTTATCAAATAGACGATTTGCGGCGGCTGTACAACCCGCCCAGCAAGCCGGTCAAGCAACCGATAACCAGGCCGCCGACATGGGCAGCGTTGGCGATTTCGCCGAAGCCGATCATCGAGATCAGCCCCGACATACAGAGCACCAGCCAAATCAGCATCATCGCCAGCACCCCACGGGGCAGGCGATAAGCCGGGTTCGGCGACAGCAGTTGAAAAATCCAGCAATGCCCAAGCAGGCCATATAACACGCCGGACAAACCGCCAAACAGCCCGGGGCCGCCGTAGGCGTATTGAGCGTAGTTGGAGACCAGGCTGAACAAGAGCGTCAGCCCCAGCAGGTTGATACTGCCCTGGCGCGCTTCGATGCGCCGGCCCAGCTCCCAGTACCACATGCCATTCATGGCCAGGTGCAGGATGCCGAAGTGGATCAGCATCGGCGTAACCAACCGCCACCATTGGCCCGAGGCCAGTGTATCGGCCAGCGGCGTGAACTGGATGTACTCACCGAGAATGCGAAACGGCAGGAACGTCAGCCAGCTCATGGCCTGCAGGTTTTCGCCAAGCAAGGTCACCGCGCCAACGATGATGCTCGCCAGCAGCACCAACGCCGTCACAGGGCTATGCCGCAGTTGCTCGACAAAACCCGGGCGCTTGACCGGCGCTTGCTCAGGAATATCCAGTTGCTGGTCCGGATCACCCGCAGGAAAGCGCTGATACAGCACGCGCACATCGTCGCTGATGGTCTCGGGCACCCATAACACTTGCTCGCCCGATTCCTCGCTGATGCGATGGGGCACTTGCATGCGTTGCAGCAGCTTCACGAAGCCACCCAAGTCGACGCTCAGCGGCAGACGCAATACAGCCACAGTACTCATGTGATGACCTCGGGCCGCTCAACGTCGACCCATACAAATTTACGCGGATCCAGGCGGGGTTCCTGATCCAGGCGGTACGCCACCAACTTGCCGTACAGCACCGCGCTGTAGTCCAGGCAGGCCAGGTTGTCGCGGATCGGCGCCGGTTTGCCGCTGCGCCAGTAATGGCCGACGAACAGCAAAGGCTCGTCGACGCCGTAGCGCAGCAGGGAATTCTTTTCAGTGGACGACAACGGCGTGCGCGCCACCGGCTCCGGCAGTGCGTCGGGCTGGAACACGATGTCGCCGTAGGTCTTGGGGTCGTCTTCCCAGAACTTGGTGCGGAAAAACGAGCGCGTCAGGCCGTCGCCACCGGTCAGCGTCAGGCCATCCGGCAGGCGCATGTCGGTGCCGCGCAGCAGGCGGTCAAACGCATTGCAGGCAAAACTGCCCGGGACGGCGGCGGCCTGCAGAAAGTGCTGGTCGATGCAGCCGTCCGGGAAGGTCGCGCGCAGTGGCTCGATAAACCCGTCATCCCAGCACGCGTGGACCACCCGGAAACGCCCGGCGTCGACAAACAGCGGCATGTCATAGAACCAGCCGAGGAAGTCGTGCCAGTCGGCCGGGTGGTGTTCGAACTGGGTCAGCGTCTCGTGGATCAACCGCGCATGCCGTGGGTTGCGCTCACGCACGAACTGCTTGCCGCTGCCCGGCGGTGCTGGCGTGCTCCAGCCCAGTGCGTTGAATTCGTGGTTGCCCATGATGCACAGCGCCTGGCCAGCCTCGGCCATGTCGTGGACGATATGTAACGCCTCGCGGATACGAGGGCCACGGTCGATGATATCGCCGAGGAACACCGCCATACGCGAAGGATGACGCCAGGTGCCGCCCTGCTTGTGGTACCCCAGCCGCTCGAGCAAGTGCTCAAGGGTATGAGCGCAACCGTGCACGTCACCAATCAGGTCGTAGCTACGCGCGGGATCGAGCATCAGTCGCCTCCACCCCCCAAGCGGCTGCCCCAGCCCAACTTGGTGCGGCACACTTCGTAGTAGTTGTGGTCCAGCGGGTGGATCAACCGCAACTTCTGTGCCTTCTTGCTCACGGTGATGGTGTCACCGGGCGCGCAGGTGAAATGGTTCTGACCGTCACAGGACACCTGCGGGTAGATCTGCATGTCTTTGGACACTACGATTTTCAGCTCACTGTTGCCGTCGACCACGATGGGCCTGCTGGACAACATATGGGGATACATCGGCACGATCACAATGGCATCCAGCTTGGGATGCATGATCGGGCCACCCGCCGACAGCGCGTAGGCGGTGGAGCCGGTCGGCGTGGCGACGATCAGGCCGTCGGCCTTCTGGCTGCACACGAACTGGCCGTCTATATAGAGTTCGAACTCGATCATTCGCGTGGACTTGCCGGGGTGCAGCACCACGTCATTCAAGGCGTCGCCCTGGCCGATGGCTTCGCCGTGGCGGCGCACTTCGGCCTGCAGCAGGAAGCGGTTTTCCACCAGGTAATGGCCGTCGAGCACCTTGGCCACTTCGACTTCCAGCTCATCGGGGCGGATATCGGTGAGGAACCCCAGGCTACCCCGGTTGATCCCCAGTACCGGCACGTTATGCCGCGCCAGGGCCCGGGCGGCGCCGAGCAGGCTGCCGTCGCCGCCAACCACGATAACCATGTCGCAGACTTCGCCGAGCATCTTGCGCGACGAGGTTTGCAGGCCATGGCCTGGTAGGATTTCGGCGATGGTGTCTTCGAGGATCACGTGCAGGTGGCGTTCCAGCAGGAATTTTTTCAGCCGGCGGACGGTGTCCAACACCTGGGTACTGCCCAGGCGACCGATAATGCCGATATTGCGAAATTGCTCCATGGGGCTCCTGCGGGATTTGGGGTGGGGCAAAAAAGAACGATTATGGGCGAAAGGCCGCCCCAGGCAAAATCCTTTGTCGCCATGAACCCTTGATGAAAACGGTTCTCAGCCACCTGAGCCCCCGTTAAAAGGCTATGCTCGGACCATGACTGTGTTCCCGGATCTGCAGACACTGCCCCGCCAGCTGCGCCACCCTGAAGTGCGCGACTTGGCGTGGGTGATGCTCGCCCCGCCAATGCTGGCGCAGACGCCGTGGCCGCAACGCCACCCGTTGGCCGGCAGTGATTGGGTGCAAGCGCCACACCTGCTCGAACAATGGCTACGTGCACTCGATCACGACAGCAGCCCCTTGCAACACTGGCTGAGCCTGGCCCGTACCCGTCGTCTTGGGCTTTATTACGAGCGGTTATGGCAGTTCGCCGTGCAGCATGCGCCGGGCGTGGAGTTGCTGGCCGCCAACCTGCCGATCCGCCGCGCCGGGCATACCCTCGGCGAGCTGGATATGTTGCTGCGCGACCGCGATGGCGTGCATCACTTGGAACTGGCGATCAAACTCTATCTGGGGCCGCAGGACGGCGACGGCCAGGACACGGCGCAGTGGCTGGGGCCGGGTTGTCATGATCGGCTGGACCGCAAGCTGGCGCATCTGGCCCAGCACCAATTGCCAATCTCGGCGCGGGCGGAGAGCCGCGAGGTGTTGGCGGCGCTGGATATCCAGCAGTTCGATGCGCATTTGTGGCTGGGCGGGTATTTGCTGTATCCCTGGCCCGGTGAAGCGCAGGCACCCGTGGGTGCCCACCCGCAGCATTTGCGTGGGCGCTGGTTGCATCAGCGCGACTGGCGGGCATTTGTCAGCGCCAGCGCCCCCGGCCGCTGGCAACCCCTGCCCCGGCATGCATGGCTGGCGCCGGCGCATTACCCAGCGGATGAGGTATGGAGTGAGGAGCAGATGCAGGGTTGGCTGGCGGACCTGGATCCGATGGCTCCAGCGCAGCTATTAGTACGGCTGGTTCAGGTGGGTCAGGATTGGGAAGAGGCTGAGCGGCTGTTTCTGGTGGCGGATCTTTGGCCGAATGTGCCGGGGGCGGGCTGATAACCTTGTGGTGTAGTTGAGGGCTTGCTCGCGAAGGCGGCGGCCCAGGCGTTACACCTTATCGATATGCTGATAATCCAACTGCAACCCAGCCGCCAACTCCTCAGCCCGGCCCAACCTGATCGGCCCACGCTCGATGTCTATCAATAATCCCGAGCACTCCAGCAACGGCAGTCCTGCGACATCCTTAAGCCGCCCATCGGTGATCACCAACAAGCGCTGCTGCTCAGTCGGAAACCGCTTACGCCGCACCGCCAGCCAATTCCCAGCCTCAGTCAGCGCCGCGAACAACGGCGTGCCCCCGCCCGCCCCCAACAGGTCCAACCATCCGGCCAAACCCTTCGCAGCTTTCAGTCCCTGTACCTGCCATTTGGGCGATTGCCCGCTGGCCGTCAACAAGGCCATCCGCGCGCGTTGGCGGTAGGCGTCATCAAACAACTGGGCCAGCAAACCTTTGGCATCGGTGAGCGCACGATGGCGCCGGGTTGACGCCGACGCATCGACAATCACCAGCCACAACTCATGGGCCGAGCGACTGCGCAGGTGAAACCGTAGATCCTCTCGCGATTGCGGCCGGCCATCGAGCAGAGTGCCCGGCCAATTGATCGAACCCTGTTTCGCACTCCGGACCTTACCGTGCCTGCCTCTATCGAGTCGTCCTGCCTTGGGCCGGGCATCCGCCCCCGCGTCAGGTCGAGGGCGAATGCCTAGGGCTTTTTTGGCCAGGTGGGTACATCCCGGCGTGCGCCCGTGGGCAGGGCCGGTGCGGGCATGTCACCCCATTGGCCTTGACCCGGCGACGTGTCGGAGGACGTTGGCGACTGCCCTTTACTCGGCGCATTGGACGGCGGCGATGGTGCCTGGCGGCGATGGCGCAGGGCAAACTCGGCGACGGCTTCGATGTCTTCCTCGGCGATCGCATCCGCCCCGCGCCATGCCGCGTGCGCCCTGGCGCCGCGCAGCCAAACCAGATCCGCACGCAAGCCATCGACACCGGCGGCAAAGCACCGCTCTGTGATCTGCGCCAGTGCCTGGTCATCCAGTGCGATGGTGTCGAGTCGCGCCCGCGCCTGGGTACAGCGCTCGCGCAGAGCGGCTTGGGGCTCTGCCCAATGCGCGCAGAACGCCGCCGGGTCGCTGTCAAAGTCCAGGCGACGACGGATGATTTGCCCACGCTCGACCGGCAGGGTCTGCCCACTCAAGGCCACGTTGAAACCGAAGCGGTCGAGCAGTTGCGGGCGTAACTCGCCCTCCTCCGGGTTCATGGTGCCGATCAGTACAAAACGCGCCGAATGGCGATGGGAGATGCCGTCACGCTCGATCAGGTTGGTGCCGCTGGCCGCCACGTCGAGCAGCAGGTCCACCAGGTGATCGGCCAGCAAGTTGACTTCATCGACATACAGCACGCCGCCGTCAGCCTTGGCCAAGACGCCGGGGGAAAACTGCGCGCGGCCTTCGCCCAATGCGGCGTCCAGGTCCAGCGTCCCCACCAGCCGCTCTTCGGTAGCGCCCAAGGGCAAGGTGACGAATTGACCACTGGCCAGCAGGTCTGCCAGCCCCCGCGCCAAGGTGGACTTGGCCATGCCACGCGGGCCTTCGATCAGCACGCCGCCGATCTTCGGGTCGATGGCAGTCAGGCACAGGGCCAATTTCAAGTCGTCGGCGCCGACCACGGCGGACAGCGGAAAATGCGGAGTATCAGTCATCAGCTGTCTTCTTCTATATCCAGCAACAGGTTTTCCAACGCCTCTTTATAAGCCCCCGGCTCCTGCCACTGGCCACGTTGCTGCGCTTCCAGCATGCGTTCGGTCATGTCACGCAGGGCGTCGGGATTGTGCTCTTGCACAAAGGCCCGTGTGTCAGGGTCCAGCAGGTAAGCGTCGGCGAGCAAGGCGTATTGATGATCGTCGATCAGCGCGGTGGTGGCATCGAACGCGAACAGATTGTCCACGGTCGCGGCCATTTCAAACGCACCTTTATAGCCATGGCGCTTCACGCCGTCGATCCACTTGGGGTTGGCGGCGCGGGAACGGATCACCCGGTTCAGCTCTTCCTTCAGCGTTCGGATCTTCGGCAGGTCCGGCTGGCTGTGGTCACCGTGGTAACTGGCGGCCTTTTCGCCACTCAGTGTTTCCACGGCGGCGAGCATGCCGCCCTGGAATTGGTAGTAATCATTGGAGTCGAGCAGGTCGTGCTCGCGGTTGTCCTGGTTCTGCAACACCGCCTGCACCTGGCTCAAGCGCTGGGCGAATTGCTCGCGGGCGGCGGTGCCCTCATCGGAGCCGCCATAGGCGTAGCCGCCCCAGTTCAAATAGACCTCGGCCAAGTCTTCGCGGCTTTGCCACAGGCGACCATCGATCGCGCCTTGCACACCCGCACCATAGGCGCCGGGTTTCGCGCCGAAGATGCGCCAGCCGGCCTGTTTCGCTGCGGCCTCTGCGTCCAGGCCCGACTTGAACAACGCCTCACGTTCACTGCGCACTTTGGCCGCCAGCGGGTTCATGTCGTCTGGTTCGTCCAGCGCGGCCACCGCCTGCACCGCCGCGTCGAACAGGCGGATCAGGTTGGCAAAGGCGTCACGGAAAAAGCCGGACACGCGCAACGTCACGTCAACGCGCGGACGGTCCAACAGGCTGATCGGCAGGATTTCAAAGTCATCCACGCGCTGGCTGCCCGTCGCCCACACCGGCCTCACGCCCATCAGCGCCATGGCCTGGGCGATATCGTCGCCGCCAGTGCGCATGGTGGCGGTGCCCCACACCGACAGGCCGAGCTGGCGCAGGTGGTCGCCATGGTCTTGCAGGTGCCGCTCAAGAATCAGGTTGGCCGACTGGAAGCCAATGCGCCAGGCCGTGGTGGTCGGCAAGTTGCGCACGTCGACGGTGAAAAAATTGCGCCCGGTCGGCAGCACGTCCAAACGCCCGCGACTCGGTGCGCCACTGGGGCCGGCAGGCACGAAGCGGCCGCTCAAGGCGTCCAGCAACCCGCGCATTTCTGCCGGCCCACAGGCGTCCAGGCATGGCGCCACGACTCTGCGCAGGCTCTCGATCACCGCCTTCACCTCCTCCCAACCGGGCGCTTCCAATTGTTCAAGCGGCCCTTCCAACGCCTGTTCGATCAGCCGCGCTGCATACAACTCCAGGCGCTCACGGGTATCGCCGGCGGTGCGCCACAACTGCTCATCGATTTTCAGCAACACGTCGGGCCGGCGCCCGGTCCAGGGTTCGGCCAGGGCGCAGTCGAGTGGGTCGAAGCCCAGCTCGAAAGCCTTGGCCAACACTCGCAGCACACTCGATTGCGGACCTCGGCCGTCACCACGCGGGATGCGCAGTAAGGCGAGCAAGGTGTCGATACGCAAGCGGCCTTCAGGCGACTCGCCAAAGATGTGCAGGCCGTCGCGGATCTGCGATTCCTTTAAGTCGCACAGGTAGGTATCGAGGCGCGGCAGCCAGATGGCGGCGTCGGCGTCCTTGTCCAGCTCAAGCTCCTGGTCGATACGGGTTTCGCGCACCAGCGTGAGGATGTCTTTCTGCAATTCCAGGGCGCGGCGTGGGTCGAGCAGTTGCGCCTCGTAATACTCGTCGGCCAACAACTCCAGGTCACGCAACGGGCCATAGGTTTCGGCGCGGGTCAGCGGCGGCATCAAGTGATCGATGATCACCGCCTGGGTACGCCGTTTGGCCTGGGCGCCCTCACCTGGGTCGTTGACGATAAACGGATAGATATTCGGCAGCGGCCCCAGCAGCGCATCGGGCCAGCAGTTTTCCGAGAGGCCCACGCCCTTGCCCGGCAGCCATTCGAGGTTGCCGTGCTTACCCACGTGAATCACAGCGTGGGCGCCGTAGGTATGGCGCAGCCAGAAATAGAACGCCAGATAGCCATGGGGTGGCACCAGGTCCGGGTCGTGGTACACCGCGCTGGCGTCGACCTGATAACCCCGCGCCGGTTGGATACCGACGAAGGTCAGTCCCAGGCGCAGGCCGGCGATCATCATCCGGCCGTCGCGGCACATCGGATCGTTATGAGGCGTGCCCCAGCGTTCCATCACGGCTCGACGATTAGCCTCGGGCAAGCGACTGAACAGTGTCTCGTAGTCGTCCAGGCCCAGGCTTTGATGGCACGGACGCAGGTCGAGACTGTCCAGGTCGTTGGTGACACCGCCCAGCAGTTGATGAATCAGCGCAGTGCCGCTGTCGGGCAACGTGTCCGGCAGCGGATAGCCTTCGGCCTGCAGGGCACGCAGGATATTCAGCGCCGCTGCGGGCGTATCCAGGCCTACGCCGTTACCGATACGGCCATCGCGAGTTGGGTAGTTGGCGAGGATCAATGCGATACGCTTGTGCGCGTTCGGCACCCGCGCGAGTTCGACCCAGCGCCGCGCCAGCTCAGCCACGAAATCCATACGCTCGGGCGCTGCTCGATAGCACACCACATCCGACTGGCTGCGCTCGCTGCGCCAGGCCAGGTCCTTGAAGCTGATCGGCCGGCTGATGATGCGCCCGTCCAGCTCCGGCAACGCAATGTGCATCGCCAGATCGCGCGGGCCGAGGCCTTGCTCGCTGGCCTCCCAGCCGGGCTGATTGTCCTGGGCGCAGATCGCCTGGATCACCGGGATATTGCGGCGAAACGGCCGCAAATGCGGCGCTTCGGGGCTGGATTGGGCAAAACCGGTGGTGTTGAGGATCACCGCCGCGCCGACCTCATCCAGCAAGTCCTCGACCACCGTCAGGCAGCCGGGCTCTTTAAGACTGGCCACCGCCATCGGCAACGGGTTCAACCCCGCCGCCTGCAAGCGCTCGCAGAACACATCAATAAAGCCGGTATTGGCGGCCTGCAAATGCGAGCGGTAGAACAGCACCGCCGCCACCGGCCAATCAGCGTTCCAATCCGCCTGCCAATCATTCAGGCGGGCAGTGGCGTTGTGCGGGTGATAAATCGCCGTGCGCGGCAGGGTTTGCGGTTCGGCCCAGGCGTAGTCTTGGCCTAGGTAGGCACTGGCCAGGCAGCGGTAAAAATCCAGCGCGTTAGCCAGGCCGCCCTGGCGCAGAAAGTGCCACAGGCGGTCACGCTCCTGTGCGCCAACAGTGCTCAAGCCGCTGAGCTCAGGGTCCGGGCGATCACACCCCGGCACCAGGATCAGTTGCACGCCGCGTTCCGCCAACGCCACCAGACGCTCGATGCCGTAACGCCAATAACCAATGCCGCCATGCAGCGAAATCAGGATGACCTTGGCGTGGCGCAGCACCTCATCGACGTACAGGTCGACCGAGGCATGGTTCTGCACTTGCATCGGGTTGGCCAGGCGAAACGTCGGGTAATCGTCCGGCAAGTGCTGGGCGGCTTCGGCCAGCAGTGCGAGGCTCGAATCACCGCTGCACAAGATCACCAGTTCAGCGGGGGTTTGGCCAAGGTCGGCAATATTGTCGTCTGAGACGAAACCACCGGGCTGGGTCCTGAGCAGGTGCATGGGTTAAACGCTGAGGGCAGCGCGCAGTTGCGCTTCAAGGCCCGCTGCGTCCAGCGCCTGGCCGATCAGCACCAGTCGCGTTATGCGGGCTTCGTCGGCGCCCCAGGCGCGGTCAAAGTGTTTGTCGAAACGCGTGCCCACGCCCTGGATCAGCAGGCGCATCGGCTTGTTCGGGATGGCAGCGAAGCCTTTGACGCGCAGGATGCCGTGTTGCACGACCAATTGGTTCAGCGCATCGAGCAGCAGCGCTTCGTCAGCCTGCGGCAGGTCGATGGAAATGGAGTCGAAGGCATCGTGGTCATGATCGTCCTCGCCCTCGTGATGGTGATCGTGATGGCTGTGACGACCGTCGATGTGCTCTTCAGAGCCAGCGCCCAGGCCAATCAGCACGTCCAACGGCACGCGACCGCTGCTGGCTTCGATGATCTTCACCGCTGGCGGCAGCTCTTCGGCGACTTCCAGGCGCACGCGGGCCAGGTCTTCAGGGCTGATCAGGTCGGATTTATTGAGGATAACGAGGTCGGCGCTGGCCAGTTGGTCAGCGAACAGTTCGTGCAGTGGCGATTCGTGGTCCAGGTTCGGATCGAGTTTGCGCTGGGCATCCACTTGATCCGGGAATGCCGCGAACGTGCCAGCGGCCACGGCCGGGCTGTCGACCACGGTAATCACCGCATCAACGGTGCAGGCGCTGCGGATCTCCGGCCACTGGAAGGCTTGTACCAACGGCTTTGGCAGGGCCAGCCCGGAGGTTTCGATAAGGATATGGTCAAGGTCACCGCGACGCGCGACCAGTTCGCGCATCACTGGGAAGAATTCTTCTTGCACGGTGCAGCACAGGCAGCCGTTCGCCAGTTCGTAAACACGGCCGCTGGCTTCTTCTTCGGTGCAACCGATGGAGCACTGCTTGAGGATTTCACCGTCGATGCCCAGCTCGCCGAATTCGTTGACGATCACGGCAATACGACGGCCCTGGGCGTTGTCGAGCATATGGCGCAGCAAGGTGGTTTTGCCCGAGCCGAGAAAGCCGGTAACGATGGTGACGGGGAGTTTGGCCAGTGTTTTCATCGGATGCCCTTTGGGGCGGGCATACGGGACGATAGGCCCTGCGACGGCGCGCAGCAGCGGTTTTCGTCACCGGATCACCCCGCCCGGTTGAATTGAAAATCGGTTGCGAGGCAGGTCTCCTGGCTTGGGGCTTGCGGGTCTTGCGACCGGCGCTGGCTGCGCCTTCCCGCCGTATCGGCAGTGGCGTGGCAGTCAGATAAACCCTTCACAGTTGCGGGGGCAGCCGCGGATTGGACCGCGTTCCCTTCTTAGCTTCGGCCTGGGCCGAAGAACCTCGAGGGTGCAAGGCTACGCAGTGCTTGGGGGATGGTCAATGATGGGGTTGGGTTGGCGTACATATCCGTTTCTGCGGTTACAGCTGCTATTGGTTCCGCCCTCACGCCGGAACCAATAGCAGCCATTACCCAAATAACGGATATGCCCTCCCCAATTGACTCCCCTCCCACCCCCATGCTCTCCTACACACCTTGTTTCGGGTGCCCTTCACAGGGTGAAACGGGAAACCGGTGAGCCATAACATATGGCAAGTCCGGTGCTGCCCCCGCAACGGTAAGCGAGTGAAGCGTCAGATCCACTGTGCCGCTAAGGCATGGGAAGGCGATGCTTAATTAGGCACAATGCCCCTCGCAAGCCCGGAGACCGGCCCGAAAATCAGATAAAAAACCCGCGGTGGGCGGGCGCTGTTCAAAACCCTGCGAGCCTGGCTCGCGGGGTTTTCATGCGCTCGTTTCACCCTGATACCTGAAAGGGACGCGCCATGTCGATCATCAGCAGCACTTCGCACTCCGCCAGCAGCACCTCTACCTTGAGCCAACGCCTGACCGCCGCAATCGGCGCGTCGATCCTGGGCGCGTGCCTGGTGTATTTCGCCGGTTTCTCGCACATCGAGGCGGTGCACAACGCTGCCCACGATACCCGCCACAGCGCCGCGTTCCCGTGCCACTGAGACCTGCCGACATGATCAAGCGTATTGCGCAAACTGCCGGTTTCACCGGTCTTCTGGCTGCCCTGCTGCTGACCCTGCTGCAAAGCTTCTGGGTCGCTCCGTTAATTCTGCAGGCGGAAACCTTTGAAAAGGCCCCGGCAGCGACTGAAGTGATGCATGAGCACGCAGCCGGTGCTGCCGCGCATACCCATGACCTCGAAGCCTGGGAGCCGGAAGACGGCTGGCAGCGCGTGTTGTCTACCACCGGCGGTAATCTGGTGGTCGCTGTCGGTTTCGCGCTGATGCTCGCCGGTCTCTATACCCTGCGCGCACCCACCCGCACTGCCCAGGGGCTGCTCTGGGGGTTGGCCGGCTACGCAACCTTCGTGTTGGCGCCGACAATGGGCCTGCCGCCTGAGCTGCCGGGCACTGCTGCCGCTGATCTCGCACAACGGCAGATCTGGTGGGTAGGCACCGCCGCCTCCACCGCTGCGGGCATAGCGCTGATCGTGTTCGGCCGCAATTGGCTGCTCAAAGCGCTGGGCGTAGCGATTCTGGTCGTGCCACACGTGATCGGCGCGCCCCAGCCGCAAGTGCATTCGATGCTAGCCCCCGAAGCCTTGGAAGCGCAGTTCAAGATTGCTTCGCAGTTGACCAATGTCGCCTTCTGGCTAGCGCTGGGCCTGATCAGCGCTTGGCTGTTCCGCCGCAATCGTGATGATCAATACCCAGCATGATTTTAGTGGTCGGCCTGGGGTGCCAGCGGGGTTGTGACGTTCACACCCTGCTGGCCCTGCTCGAGAGCGCCCTCGCCGAGGGCGGTATCGAGCCCCAACGGATCACCGCGCTGGCCAGTATCGACCGCAAGCGCGATGAACCTGGCCTTCGAGCCCTGGCCGATCTGTTGAACGTGCCGTTCCAGTGTTTCGACGCTGATCAGTTGGCGGGCTATGCAGAACAGCTGAGCCACAAATCCGCGATCGCGTTTGCCCATACAGGCTGCTACGGCATTGCCGAAAGCGCCGCCCTGGCCCTGGCTGAACACCTCGCCAACGCCCCTGCCCGGCTATTGATTACCCGCAAGCAAACCGCCCAGGCCACCTTCGCATTGGCTTGCGCCGGCTGAAAACCTGATAATCGCCCGCTCCGATCATGAGCGTTCTTCATGCTCGTGCGTTTTTCCATAGGATATTCCCATGACCGTCTACTTCATCGGCGCAGGCCCCGGCGACCCGGAATTGATCACCGTCAAAGGCCAGCGGCTGATCCGCAGTTGCCCGGTGATCATCTATGCCGGCTCGCTGGTGCCGACGGCAGTGCTCGAAGGCCACCAGGCAGAACAACTGGTCAACAGTGCCGAATTGCACCTTGAACAGATCATCGACCTGATCAAGACCGCCCACGCGAAAGGCCAGGACGTGGCACGCGTACATTCTGGCGACCCGAGCCTGTACGGGGCGATTGGCGAGCAGATCCGTCATTTGCGTGAGCTGGGCATCCCATTCCAGATCATTCCCGGCGTCACGGCAGTGGCGGCTTGCGCAGCGTTATTGGAAACCGAGCTGACCCTGCCGGACATCGCCCAGAGTGTGATCCTGACCCGTTATGCAGATAAAACCAGCATGCCGGATGGCGAGGACTTCGACAGCCTGGCGCGACATGGCACCACCATGGCGATCCATCTGGGGGTCAATCACTTGGAGAAAATCGTCGCTCAACTGCTGCCGCACTATGGCGCGGACTGCCCGATTGCCGTGGTGCACCGCGCGACGTGGCCGGATCAGGATTGGGTGGTGGGGGCGCTGAGCGATATTGCCGGGAAAGTGGCGGCGAAGGGATTTCGGCGAACGGCGTTGATTGTGGTGGGTCGGGTGTTGGGCAGTGAGGGTTTCAGTGAGTCTTCGCTGTATCGCGCAGGGCATGCGCACCTTTATCGATCTTAATAAACCGAATCAGCTTACAGGTTCAAAGCACTGATTTAATTGAATAAATTATAATAAAACCGCTGGAGCGGGTTTATTCCCACAGTTGATCTGCTTTCTTAGCTAAGTATCTCAAGCCATTGAATTTAAACAATAAAAAACGGCGCTCACGGGGCGCCGTTTTTTTTGTCCGCAGTGAACACCTTACTCAGTAGTAGGCGTTTTCTTTCTGCGTGTGGTCGGTCACGTCACGTACACCCTTGAGCTCTGGAATACGCTCCAGCAGGGTCCGCTCGATGCCTTCGCGCAGGGTCACGTCCGCCTGGCCGCAGCCTTGGCAGCCGCCGCCAAACTTGAGCACGGCAATGCCGTCATCCACCACGTCGATCAGGCTGACCTGACCGCCGTGGCTGGCCAGGCCCGGGTTGATCTCGGTTTGCAGGTAGTAGTTGATGCGCTCGTTCACCGGACTGTCGGCGTTGACGTTCGGCACCTTGGCATTCGGCGCCTTGATGGTCAGTTGGCCGCCCATGCGATCGGTGGCGTAGTCGACCACGGCGTCGTCGAGGAAGGCTTCGCTGAAGGCGTCGATGTACGCGGTGAAGCTTTTCAGCCCCAAGGCGGTGTCTTCAGGCTTCTCTTCCCCTGGCTTGCAGTAGGCAATGCAAGTCTCGGCGTATTGGGTGCCGGGTTGGGTGATAAAGACGCGAATACCGATACCTGGGGTGTTCTGCTTGGACAGCAGGTCAGCCAGGTAATCGTGGGCGGCGTCGGTAATGGTTATGGCAGTCATGGAAACTCCTCACAGGCTTGCCGGCAGTTTACGCCAAATCATTACAGAGGTACAAAGTCCTAGTATTTTTGTCGGGAAAGAGCTGCGGGATCATCAATGCCAAACCAACGCTTAAGCGTGCGATAGGTCGATTTTTCCAGCCATTGGTAGCTCGCAAAGGCGCAAAGCGCCGTTAATACGATGCAAACAGGCAGCATCGCATAGGGATCTATTCCCGTACGCTTGACCACCCACAGCCCAGCGCACAGAACCAGCACGTGGATCAGATACACCGAGTAAGAGCAGTCCCCCATCAGCTTCAACACGCGTGAGCCTTGGAAGTAAGGCTCCAGTGCCACGCAACTGATGACCAGGATCGCGCTGGGCACGCCCCATTCAAACGCACGGGGCAGATCCGCCCCGTGATAAAACGCCACTGATGCCGCCACAATCCCCAACAACGGCACCCACGCCCTGGCCCGACACAGGCCGCGGCGATACAGCATGCCGATGACCATGCCCATCAGAAACTCCAGGACAATATCATTGCTGTAAAAACCGTCGGCCAAGTCAAGGGCGGGAGCGATGAGGTAGCACACCAGGTACAACAGCACGGCCACCACCCATAACCGATAGTCCCCACGAACCCACAAGGCGACGGCGAACAGGCCATAGAACAGCATTTCGAAGTTCAGGGTCCAGCCGACATCCAGCAGCGGATAGACGCCGTAGCCTGCCGGGTGCTGGGCAGGGATAAAGAGCATCGACAGGAGCACATGGCCCAGCGCGAGTTGAACATCGGGAAACATCGACGGCACAGCCAGGGTCAGGAGGGCCAGCAGCAAGGTATAGAACCAGTACGCCGGAGCGATCCGTGCCACGCGCATGAGCATGAAGCACCAAGGTGTCAGGGCTTTGTCTGCGGTCGCAAGGAATATCACCAGGCCGCTGATGACAAAGAACACATCCACCCCTGCGCCGCCTTTTTCGACGAACAGATACTCCAGCGCGTTGTGCACCTCAAAGTTGAAAAACAGCTGCATGACATGGTGACCCACCACCAGCCATGCAGCCAAGGCGCGGAGAAATTGCACTGAAATCAACATTATCGGAGTACCTTTTCGAGCCCCGCGCACTGGATATCCGACTGCTTCAACTTCCGCCTGGAGAGATGACTGGATCAATGAGCGTCGTTATAGGTTCTCATAGCGGTTCATGTCCAATACCCCCTCTTCCACGGGCGCGACTTCGTGGAGGTACTGCGACAGATCGTGGAAGTACTGCCAGAACAACGGATGACTGCGCCGCACGCCCCAGCGGTCGACGATCTTTTCGAAACGATCGGCATCTTTGGCCCGCTCCATTTCAGCCACGAACTCGGGCACTTCCTGGGCGGGTATATTGAACATGAAGTTCGGGTAACTGCTTAGTACGCCGGGGTAAAGGGTCAAGGTGTCGAGTCGCGGCTGGTAGCGATAGGCTTCGCCCAGCAAAAACGCGACATTACTGTGGGCGCGGTTGCGCAGCAGGCTGTAGATCTCGCGCTTGCCGCTGGCAGTTTGAATGCGCAACATCGTGGCTTCGGGCAATTGATCGATCACCTTGAGCCCGGCGGCCGGGCGTGAGGTCAAGCGGCTCAACGCCTGCTCCGCATCCTGCAAAACCGGATCAATACCGCTGCGCGAGCAATACGCACTCACACAACGGTTAAATGGGTCCGGGCTGGCATTCAAGCTGGCATAACGGGTCAACAATTGGTTGGCGAAATCGCGCTTCGGGTCGTTTTGGTTCAGGTGCAAACCCGTGGGTTTTTCATCATCAATGGCCTCATAGTCCAGCCAGAGCTTGATCTTGCCGCTGTTCTGGTACCAGTCGTCGAGGAAGTCTTTACGGGTATCGGCGGGCATCAGGCGCAGGAAGTTCTGCTCGGCGCCGTTACGGATCAGGTCGAAGTACAACCGGGTCTGGGCCTGGTGCGAGACATTGCCGAACACGTCGAAATTCACCGCCAATTGGTAGTACGTACGCTCCAGCAGCGGATAGTCGAACAACCACATCGTCTGCGGCACATCGCCGATCAGGCCTTTGGTCACCGAGGCGCTGTCGAAGTGGCGGAAAATGCTCAGCAAGGCATCGTCATTGCCCGCCCACAGGCTCGACCAGCTTGGCGGCGGCAGGTCAGCATAGCTGTCACGGCGCAGGGCCTCGTATTCATTGCGTTTATCGCGGTAGGCCCGCCACAGGCTGAGCACGCTGCCCACATCGTCATTCTGTCCCGGCATGGCCAGTAATGGCGTGGCCTGGCCGCGATAGCGCGCATCGGTGATGTAGAGGTCGTGGTCCGGGTCTTGGAACAGGGTCCAGAAGTTATCGCGGATCACATCCGTGGCAATCTGCCCGCGGCACACCGGCCCACGAATGAAAGTGCGTACGAAGTATTCGGCGTTATCCAGCATGAACTGGTAACGCGCCTTGGCGGGGATGGCCTCGAAGGTTTCGAATGGATTGGCGCGACGGGCTGGGCCGTAGCCAGGCAAGGCGCTGACCTGCCAGTCGCCGGCGTAGAACAGCGCTTTGATGCGCGCCATTTTCGCAGCACTGAAGGGGTAAGTGATGTGGGTTTTATGCACGATCACGCCCTGCACTGGCCACAGGCGGTAATACACATGAGTACCAGGGTCATCGTTAGGGCGACGGGTAGTGATCAGATCAATCGGCTGCCCGCTCGGGGTGCGCGACCGCACCCACTGGAAGAAATGCCCCGGCTCGCCATTCTCGAAGTCAATATGCGCCAGGTACAAATGCTCAAATAACCAGCGTGCCACCAAGCTTTCGCGGGCGCCTGGCTTGTTGAACAGGTTCTCCCACTGCTGCACCTGCAAGGCTTCGCTGGCACTCGGCGCCAGGCTTTGTTCATCTATAGGCGCGCCGGACGCGAGCCAGCGTTGCAGCGCCTGGTACTGCTGCTCGGTCAGGCCGGTGACGGCGAGTGGCATGCCTTCCTTGGGGTGGGCGCCGGCGTAGGCGTTGAATTCGCCGGGTATTGCGCACATGTTCGCGCGGTTCAGGCCCAGGACGATGTCTTCAGGCAACTTGGCATTGGGTGCCAGTGCAGCGTTGTGCCCCAATTCGAGCATGCGCGCCATCAATGCAGCCTGGCTGCCCTGCGCGTCCAACACCGAGTAAAAGCCCTTCTGTTGCCAGGCCGCCTTGCCAGAAGCATCTATAAACAGGCGGGTGGTCGGCGCCGCCTGGCTGCGCTCGCCATCATACACCGGCATTTTGCTCGCACCGCGCACCGCGCCTTCGGCACTGCCCAGGTTGAGCTGGCAGGCGGAGTCGTAGCAGGCATGGCAGGCCACGCATTTCTCGGTGAAGATCGGTTGAATGTCGCGGGTATACGAAATCGCCGGGGCGGATCCGTCGGCCTGAGCAGTGCAGGTAACCAGTGCCAGGACGGCGCTGGCGATGAGGCGAAATGACATGGATCCGGTCCCGATTCAATGCGTGCGGCGAAAAGTGCCGGTGATTCTACCGGGCCATGCCCCCAGCCAACATGAACGATATTCATGTAAAACCCGTACATGCTCCAAATCGGCACAGGTTTGCTATGATTCACGCCCTCCGAAATGCCTGACCAGAGTAGTCCCATGTCCGATCGTAGCGCTCGTCTGCAAGCCCTTCACCAAGCCCTCAAGGACCGCATCCTGATCCTCGACGGCGGTATGGGCACGATGATCCAGAGCTACAAGCTTGAAGAACAGGACTACCGTGGCAAACGCTTCGCCGACTGGCCAAGTGACGTCAAGGGAAACAACGACTTGCTGGTGCTCACCCGTCCGGACGTGATCGGCGGTATTGAAAAAGCCTACCTGGATGCCGGTGCCGACATCCTCGAAACCAACACCTTCAATGCCACCCGCGTTTCCATGGCCGATTACGGCATGGAAGAACTGGCCTACGAGCTCAACGTAGAAGGCGCACGCCTGGCGCGCAAGGTCGCTGACGCCAAGACCCTGGAGACACCGGCCAAGCCGCGTTTCGTTGCTGGCGTGCTCGGCCCGACCAGCCGTACCTGCTCGCTGTCGCCCGACGTGAACAACCCCGGCTACCGCAACGTGACCTTTGATGAACTGGTGGAAAACTACACCGAAGCCACCAAAGGCCTGATCGAAGGCGGCGCTGACCTGATCCTGATCGAAACCATCTTCGACACCCTCAACGCCAAGGCGGCGATCTTCGCCGTGCAGGGTGTGTTTGAAGAGCTGAATATCGAACTGCCGATCATGATCTCCGGCACCATCACCGACGCCTCCGGCCGCACGCTGTCGGGCCAGACCACTGAAGCGTTCTGGAACTCCGTCAGCCACGCCAAGCCGATTTCCGTGGGCCTAAACTGCGCCCTGGGCGCCAGCGAACTGCGCCCGTACCTGGAAGAGTTGTCGAACAAAGCCAGCACCCATGTGTCCGCGCACCCCAATGCTGGCCTGCCCAACGAATTCGGCGAGTACGATGAACTGCCATCGGAAACCGCCAAGGTTATCGAGGAGTTTGCCCAGAGCGGCTTCCTGAACATCGTCGGCGGCTGCTGCGGCACCACGCCGGGCCATATCGAAGCCATCGCCAAGGCTGTGGCCGGTTATGCGCCGCGCCAGATCCCGGACATCCCCAAGGCCTGCCGCCTGTCGGGCCTGGAGCCGTTCACGATTGATCGCAGCTCATTGTTCGTCAACGTCGGCGAGCGCACCAACATCACCGGCTCCGCGCGTTTCGCGCGCCTGATCCGTGAAGACAACTACACCGAAGCCCTGGAAGTCGCCTTGCAGCAGGTGGAAGCCGGCGCCCAGGTGATCGATATCAACATGGACGAGGGCATGCTCGATTCGAAGAAGGCCATGGTGACCTTCCTCAATCTGATTGCCGGCGAGCCGGACATCTCCCGCGTGCCGATCATGATCGACTCCTCCAAGTGGGAAGTGATCGAGGCCGGCCTGAAGTGCATCCAGGGCAAGGGCATCGTCAACTCCATCAGCATGAAGGAAGGCGTCGAGCAGTTCATTCACCACGCCAAGCTGTGCAAGCGCTATGGCGCCGCCGTGGTGGTGATGGCGTTTGACGAAGCCGGCCAGGCCGACACCGAAGCGCGCAAGAAAGAGATCTGCAAACGCTCCTACGACATCCTGGTGAATGAAGTCGGCTTCCCGCCGGAAGACATCATCTTCGACCCGAACATTTTCGCGGTCGCCACCGGTATCGAAGAGCACAACAACTACGCCGTCGACTTTATCAACGCCTGTGCCTATATCCGTGACGAGCTGCCGTATGCGCTGACCTCCGGCGGCGTGTCCAACGTGTCGTTCTCGTTTCGTGGCAACAACCCGGTGCGTGAGGCAATCCACTCGGTGTTCCTGCTGTACGCGATCCGCAACGGCCTGACCATGGGTATCGTCAACGCCGGCCAGTTGGAGATCTACGACCAGATCCCGGCCGAGCTGCGTGACGCCGTGGAAGACGTGGTGCTCAACCGCACCCCAGAAGGCACCGACGCCCTCCTCGCCATCGCCGACAAATACAAAGGCGACGGCAGCGTCAAGGAAGCCGAGACCGAAGAATGGCGCGGCTGGCCGGTCAACAAACGTCTGGAACATGCGCTGGTCAAGGGCATCACCACCCACATCGTCGACGACACCGAGGAATCCCGGCAGTCATTCGCACGCCCGATCGAAGTGATCGAAGGCCCGTTGATGTCCGGCATGAACATCGTTGGCGACCTGTTCGGCGCCGGCAAAATGTTCCTGCCCCAGGTGGTGAAGTCCGCCCGTGTGATGAAGCAGGCCGTGGCCCACTTGATTCCGTTCATCGAACTGGAAAAAGGCGACAAGCCGGAAGCCAAGGGCAAGATCCTGATGGCCACTGTGAAAGGCGACGTGCACGACATCGGCAAGAACATCGTCGGCGTGGTGCTGGGATGCAACGGCTATGACATCGTCGACCTCGGCGTGATGGTGCCGGCGGAGAAGATCCTGCAGGTGGCCAAGGAGCAGAAGTGCGACATCATCGGGCTGTCCGGCCTGATCACCCCGTCCCTGGACGAGATGGTGCATGTCGCCCGTGAGATGCAGCGCCAGGACTTCCACCTGCCCTTGATGATCGGTGGCGCCACCACGTCCAAGGCGCACACGGCGGTGAAAATCGAGCCCAAGTACAGCAACGATGCGGTGATCTACGTGACCGACGCCTCGCGCGCCGTGGGCGTGGCCACGCAACTGCTGTCCAAGGAACTCAAGGCCGGTTTCGTCGAGAAAACCCGCCTGGAATACATCGACGTGCGCGAACGCACCTCCAACCGTAGCGCCCGCACCGAACGCCTGAGCTACCCGGCCGCCATCGCGAAGAAGCCGCCGTTCGACTGGAGCAGCTACACGCCGGTGGTGCCGACCTTTACCGGCGCCAAGGTGCTGGACAATATCGACCTCAAGGTGCTGGCCGAGTACATCGACTGGACACCGTTCTTTATCTCCTGGGACCTGGCCGGCAAATTCCCACGCATCCTTACCGATGAAGTCGTGGGTGAAGCGGCCACCGCGCTGTACGCCGACGCCCAGGAAATGCTCGCCAAGCTGATCGACGAAAAACTCATCAGCGCCCGCGCGGTATTCGGTTTCTGGCCGACCAACCAGGTGCAGGACGATGACCTGGAAGTCTACGGCGACGACGGCCAACCGATCGCAAAGCTGCACCACCTGCGCCAGCAGATCATCAAGACTGACGGCAAGCCGAATTTCTCCCTGGCCGACTTCGTGGCACCCAAAGACAGCGGTGTAACCGACTACATCGGTGGTTTCATCACCACCGCCGGCATCGGTGCCGAAGAAGTCGCCAGGGCCTATCAGGACGCTGGCGACGACTATAACTCAATCATGGTCAAGGCCCTGGCCGACCGCCTGGCCGAAGCCTGCGCCGAGTGGCTGCACCAGCAAGTCCGTAAGGACTACTGGGGTTACGCCAGGGACGAGCAACTGGATAACGAAGCGCTGATCAAGGAGCAATACAGCGGCATCCGCCCTGCCCCGGGCTACCCGGCGTGCCCGGATCACACCGAAAAAGCCCAACTGTTCCAACTGCTCGATCCCGAGGCCCGCGAAATGCAGGCCGGGCGTAGTGGCGTGTTCCTCACCGAGCACTACGCGATGTTTCCGGCGGCGGCCGTCAGCGGCTGGTACTTCGCCCATCCGCAGGCGCAATACTTTGCTGTGGGCAAAGTCGACAAAGACCAGGTGGCGAGCTACACCGCCCGCAAAGGCCAGGACCTGGCCGTGACCGAGCGTTGGCTGGCGCCGAACCTGGGTTACGACAACTGATTGACCGCCCCCCAGGTTCTGTAGTGAGCGGGCTTTCCCCGCGCGGGGCAAGCCCGTTCACTACAGATCAAAACATCGTCAGCTATGCTGTCCCTCACACACCTTGTGTCGAGGGATTTATGGACGATCCAGTCAACAACAAGCCCCCTACTTTCTGGCAGATGCTGCACAGCGTCTTGGCGGCCGCCTTTGGCGTGCAGAGTGGCAAGAACCGCGCCCGCGACTTTACCCACGGCAAGCCCAGCCACTTTGTGCTGCTGGGCATTCTGTTCACAGCGGTGTTTGCCTTGGCGTTGTTCGGCATCGTCAAGCTGGTGCTGCTCCTGGCCGGGGTCTAGCGCAGCAGCAGTTGCAAGCTGAAGGGATAACGGTAGGACGCCGGCTTGCCGACGGCAGACAGCGCACGAAAGTCAACGCGCGCAGTAGCGCCCAGTAAGCGCTGCGCCTGGGCGGCGTCAATCAGCTGGAATAACGCTTCCTGGCGATCACGTCCGCCGAAGGTGCCAATGTCCACACCCTTGGCATCATCATGAATCAACACCATCGCCCACCCGCCCAGGGTGAAATGCCCGGCGACCAGCGTACTCAGTCGACCGTCCAACCGCGCCTGCAAGATCTGCGGTGAACTGTTGGCCGCACTGAACAACACGTGCTTGCCCGGCATTTGCCCGCTGCCCTGCAGCGCCTGCATCGCACCCAGTGCCATCTCATCGTTGGCCGACCACACCAGCGCCGTCTTCGGGTAGCGCTTGAACAGTTGCGTGGCTTGCTCGAACGCGCGCTGACGGCTCCATTCGCCATAGACCAACTGGCGCAGCCGCACCTCGGGGTGCTCGGCCAGGGCGCGATGCAGGCCCTGTTCACGCAACTGCGCGGCCGGGGTGTTCTTGACGCCGGAGAAGGCCAACAAATCAATGCGCTCGCCAGGCGCGACAGGGCCGTGCTGGCGCAGTAGATCGCTGAACATCAGGTACCCGGCCTGCTCGTCGTCGGGAACGATGCTGCCGAGCCAATCGACGTCGTGGCCGAGCATTTGCACTTGGTCGGCAGTCAGCGCGTTATTCACGATCAGCAGCTTGACCCCCCTGCCCTGGGCCATGCGCAGAATCTGTGGGGCAACGTATTGTTCATTCACCAGCACCAGGTAATCCGGCCGCTCGCTGCCTTGCAGCGCCTCACGGGCCTGGATCAGGGTGTTTTGGGTATCGCGCTCGGAATAGCGCACGCGTAAATGCAGGCCGAGGTCCTTGGCACCGGCCTGCATGAATTGCGTGTAGCTGACCCAGAAGGTTTCCGTCGACATGCCCGGGTTGAGAAACACCACCGACGTGGCATGGGCCGTTGCCCCATACGCCGACCCCAGCAACCAGACACACGCAATCAACACCTTCAACATGGTTATCAAACCTTGAATATTGACCGCCATGATAGTGGCAATGCGACAGTCACCCGAGGACGTTTACTGGTGGCTCACCCAGAATACGGCAGTTCCCACCACCAGTATGATCAAAAACAGAATGGCCCAGGCATCAACGGTACTGTCGGGTTTACGGGCTTTTGTAGGATTGCTCATCGCATCGCCTCTTATCGGTTTTATAGGTGATTGCTAGGGGGCGCTCTTATCGATTTTCCCCGCTGGCGGGGAAAATCGATGAGAACGCCCCCTAAACACGCTCACAGTAAAGTTGACGATTGCCCGTATGACAAATGTGGGTATCGCAATAATGGCTCTAATTAGGCGATTTGGTTATTTGCATATACTCAAACATCACTTTTGCGCATAAACGCAAACTGGTATCGTGCCCCGGCTCCGTTGGGAGTGCGCGGCCGTGCGCGCAGATTTGCCGAGAACAGGACCTATATGTACGTATACGACGAATACGATCAGCGCATCATCGAGGACCGCGTCAAGCAGTTCCGTGATCAGACCCGACGCTACTTAGCAGGTGAACTGAGCGAAGAAGAGTTCCGCCCTCTGCGCCTGCAAAATGGCCTTTATGTGCAGCGCTTTGCGCCGATGCTGAGGGTGGCCGTGCCCTATGGCCAACTGACGTCACGTCAGACACGCATGATGGCCAAGATTGCCCGCGACTTCGACAAAGGCTACGCCCACATCAGCACCCGCCAGAACGTCCAGTTCAACTGGCCGGCACTGGAAGATGTGCCGGACATCCTGGCTGAATTGGCGACCGTGCAAATGCACGCGATTCAGACCAGCGGTAACTGCCTGCGTAACGTGACCACCGACCAATTCGCCGGCGTGGCCGCTGACGAACTGATCGATCCACGCCCTTGGTGCGAAATCGTCCGTCAGTGGACCACCTTCCACCCGGAATTCGCCTACTTGCCACGCAAGTTCAAGATCGCCATCAATGGCTCGACCTCGGACCGCGCGGCCATCGAAGTGCACGATATCGGCCTGGAGCCAGTGCACAACGCAGCCGGCGAACTGGGCTTCCGCGTACTGGTGGGTGGTGGCCTTGGCCGGACCCCGGTAGTCGGCGCCTTCATCAACGAGTTCCTGCCGTGGCAGGACCTGTTGAGCTACCTCGACGCGATCCTGCGGGTCTACAACCGCTATGGCCGTCGTGACAACAAATACAAGGCCCGGATCAAGATCCTGGTCAAGGCGCTGACCCCTGAGGTGTTTGCCCAGAAAGTCGACGCTGAAATGGAACACCTGCGCGGCGGCCAGACCACACTGACCGAAGCCGAAGTGCACCGCGTGGCCAAACACTTCGTTGATCCCGAGTACAAGGCCCTGACCAATCAGGACGCCGAGCTCGCGGCACTCGACCAGCAGCACCCAGGTTTCGCCCGTTGGCGTACCCGCAACACCCTGGCGCACAAGAAGCCGGGTTATGTCGCGGTGACCCTGTCGCTGAAACCTACCGGCGTTGCTCCGGGCGATATCACCGACAAGCAGCTGGACGCCGTCGCCGACCTGGCCGAGCGCTACAGCTTTGGCCAACTGCGCACCTCCCACGAGCAGAACATCATTCTCGCGGACGTTGAGCAGAGCCAATTGTTTATCCTGTGGGGCGAGCTGCGCGAAGGCGGTTTCGCCACACCGAACATCGGCCTGCTGACCGACATCATCTGCTGCCCGGGTGGCGATTTCTGCTCCCTGGCCAACGCCAAGTCGATCCCGATTGCCGAATCGATCCAGCGTCGTTTCGAAGACCTGGACTACCTGTTCGACATCGGCGAGCTGGACCTGAACATCTCCGGTTGCATGAACGCCTGTGGTCACCACCACGTCGGCCACATCGGCATCCTGGGCGTGGACAAGAAAGGCGAAGAATTCTACCAAGTGTCCCTGGGTGGCAGCGCCAGCCGCGATGCGAGCCTGGGCAAGATCCTCGGCCCGTCTTTCGCCCAGGAAGCCATGCCCGAGGTGATCGGCAAACTGATCGATGTGTACATCGAACAGCGCACCGAAGATGAGCGTTTTATCGACACCTACCAGCGCATCGGCATTGACCTGTTCAAGGAGCGCGTCTATGCAGCGAATCATTAAGAACAACGAAGTCCTCGACGAAACCTGGCACCTGCTGCCCAAGGACGCGAGCTTCGACGGCATCTCCAATTGCGACGACCTGATCGTGCCGTTGGCGCTGTGGCGCGAACACGGCCACGCCCTAAAGGCCCGCGACGGCGGCCTGGGTGTGTGGCTGGACGCCGATGAAGAAGCCGAAGAGATCGGCGACGACGTGGAACACTTCCAAGTCATCGCCCTGAACTTCCCGGCGTTCACCGACGGTCGCAACTACTCCAACGCGCGCCTGTTGCGTGACCGTTACGGTTACAAGGGCGAGTTGCGCGCCATTGGCGACGTACTGCGCGACCAGTTGTTCTACCTGCGCCGCTGCGGGTTCGATGCCTTCGCCCTGCGCGCCGACAAAGACCCGTACGAAGCGCTGGAAAGCCTCAAGGACTTCTCCGTGACGTACCAGGCTGCAACGGATGAACCGTTGCCGTTGTTTCGTCGTCGCTGAGTCTTAGCGAAAGAAGAAGCCCTGGCATGCCAGGGCTTTTTTATGGTTCATCAGCGAATCCACTCGCCGCCTGCCCCACCGCTATCGCGGCCTCGCTAAAGCTCGACGGCTCACACAGGGGATCGGCGGTGGCGGCTGAATCTCGGCTCCCAGGCATTCCTTACGGACACCATTCCTATCAGCAACGCAGATCAAAGGTGGGAGCTGTCGAGCTTTAGCGAGGCTGCGAAAAGGCCGGCACTGCCAACATAATCATCGCCTGCCCCACCGCTATCGCGCCCTCGCTGAAGCTCGACGGCTCCCACAGGGGGCCGGCGGTGAAGCCCCTCTCTGACGCAATCTTCACATTAAAGGCGGAGCATTCGCCGTGATCGAACTGTCCCCTATTGATCAGCAGTTTTTAACCTCACTGACGATTGGAGTTCTCCATGGCGAAAATCAACCTGGCCCAGCAATTGGCGAGCACCCTTGAACAGGCGGGCGTCAAGCGCATCTGGGGCCTGACCGGCGACAGCCTCAACGGCCTCACCGACGCCCTGCGCAGCATGGACAGCATCGAGTGGATGCACGTGCGCCACGAAGAAGTGGCCGCGTTCGCCGCCGGTGCCGAAGCCGCGGCCACGGGTGAGCTGACGGTCTGCGCCGGCAGCTGCGGGCCGGGCAACCTGCACTTGATCAATGGCCTGTTTGACTGCCATCGCAACCATGTGCCGGTACTAGCGATTGCCGCGCAGATTCCGTCTTCGGAGATCGGCCTTAACTACTTCCAGGAAACCCATCCTCAGGAACTGTTCAAGGAATGCAGCTACTTCATCGAGCTGGTGACCAACCCCGAGCAGATGCCCCATGTGCTGCACCGCGCCATGCGCTCGGCGATCCTCAATCGCGGCGTCGCGGTGGTGGTGATTCCGGGCGACGTCTCGCTGCTGGAAGTGGAAGACAAGCTCAAGCCCTGGCCCGCTCTGCACGCGCCGCGCACCTTGCCAGCTGAACAAGACCTACAACGCCTTACCGAAATTCTTGAAAGCAGCCATAAAACCACCCTGCTCTGCGGCAGCGGCTGTGCCGGTGCACATGACCAAGTGGTCGCCCTGGCCGACGCACTCGGCGCTCCGGTGGTGCATGCGCTACGCGGCAAGGAGCACGTGGAGTGGGACAATCCGTTCGACGTAGGCATGACCGGCCTGATCGGCTTCAGCTCCGGTTACCACGCCATGCTCGACTGCGACACCTTGATCATGCTCGGCACCGACTTTCCGTACCGTCAGTTCTACCCGACTGACGCGAAGATCATCCAGGTTGACCGCAACCCGCAGGCGCTGGGCCGTCGTGCCACGCTGGACTTGGGCATCGCCGCCGACGTCAGTGAAACCATTGGCGCGTTGCTACCGCGCCTGACACGCAAGACCGATCGCAGCTTTCTCGAAGCGTCCTTGAAGCACTACGAAAAGGCCCGCCAAGGGCTGGACGACCTTGCTCAACCGTCGAAAGCCGATCGACCAATCCACCCGCAGTACGTGGCGCGCCTGCTCAGCGAGCTGGCTGATGATGATGCGATCTTCACCGCCGACGTCGGCTCGCCCACCGTCTGGGCGGCACGCTATTTGAAGATGAACGGCAAACGCCGCCTGATCGGTTCGTTCAACCACGGTTCGATGGCCAATGCCATGCCCCAGGCCATTGGTGCCCAGGCAGCCTTCCCGAATCGCCAGGTGATCTCGATGTCCGGTGACGGTGGATTCGCCATGTTGATGGGGGATTTCATCTCGCTGGCGCAGTTGAAGCTGCCAGTGAAAGTCATCGTGTTCGATAACTCGTCGCTGGGGTTTGTCGCCATGGAAATGAAAGCATCGGGTTACCTGGATGCTGGCACCGAGCTGAAAAACCCGGACTTCGCCGCCATGTCCAATGCCATGGGCATCCTCGGCATTCGGGTGGAACAATCCGAGGACCTGGAGCCGGCCCTGCGCCGCGCCTTGGCCCATGACGGCCCGGTGCTGGTGGACGTGATCACCGCGACCCAGGAGTTGGTGATGCCGCCGACGATCAAGCTGGAACAGGCCAAGGGGTTCAGCCTGTATATGCTCAAGGCGGTGATGAGTGGGCGTGGCGATGAAGTGATCGAGCTGGCGCGCACCAACTGGCTACGCTGAACCCAATGTGGGAGCGAGCAAGCCCGCTCCCACATTCTGATCTCATTGCCAAATCAAGCGTGCTGTTTTTCCACCCACTTGCCGTAGGCATCAATGAACGCTTGCAGAAACGGCTTGGTCTTTTCCGAGACCTTGCCTGCGTCATCGAACACGCTCCCCGCCCCCCCCAAGTAGGCCTCCGGCTGCTGCATGCACCACACATCCAGGAACACCAGGGATTGGCGCAGATGATGATTGGCGCCAAAGCCACCAATGGCCCCCGGCGACACGCTGATGATCGCACCCGGCTTGCCACTCCAGGCACTCTGCCCGTACGGCCGGGAACCCACGTCGATGGCATTCTTCAACGGAGCGGGCACGGAACGGTTGTATTCCGGGGTCACGAACAGCACCGCGTCGGATGAGCTCACCTGTTGGCGGAAAGTGCTGTAGGCTGCGGGCGGTGCAGCGCCGTCGATGTCTTCGTTGTAGAGCGGCAAATCGCCAATTTCCACAATGTTCAACCTAAGGTTGACAGGGGCCAGTTCGGCCAATGCCAAGGCAACCTTGCGGTTAATCGAGTCTTTTCTCAAGCTGCCAACCAGGACGGCTACCGTGTAGACCTTGCTCATTGGGGTTTCTCGACGTCTGACTAAAGGAACGTGTAGTTATAAAGTCTTCGCGGCGTGTTCACCAGAAGGTTTTGCTCATCCCCCGGACGTTTGCATCGCCCTACAACGTGTAGGAAGCGTCCAAAAAGATCAGCGAATAGTATTTTTATTCCGTAAGTAAACTACCCCGCTCCATAACGGTCTACAGAACCGCAAATCGAGTGTTTATCTCCAGAGGTTCTAAACAGATGGCAGCAGTACTAGTCGGACAGTTTCATGCCAGAGACGCAGAAGGACGCGTGTATTCGGTGCATGAGTTCCAGGAATCCAACCCGGCGCAAGGCGACCTGGCTGGCTCGGGACCTACCACCACCTACAAGCTGGCCATTGGCGACCGTGTAGAGAAACTGGAAGGCGACGAATTCAAGCTGATTCAGTCGGGCACCATTCTCGTGCGCGAATCGCAAACCACCCTCGCTTCATAAGATCTCGCCCTATCCACCTGCTCAGTCCTGGCCATTGATGGCATTGACTGGGCTGAGGTGATCACGGGCGGCGGATCTCCGTGACTTCAATGCCCTGCTCCCCCTCGACCTCTTTCAACGTCACCACTACCCGCCCACGCTCGCCTTCCACCGCAAACATCGAACGCTGGTAACCCGCCGAGTTGTAACCGGGATGCGCGACCACCTGCCTGATCAACTCAATGCCAAGGACTGCCCCCACCTGTTCGGCCACCTGTTCCTGGGAACGGATAAACGTTTCAAGTGCCAGCTTTTCCGGCGTGGTTTCGCTTTGGGTATTGAAGAGATAAGCAGCCACGCACCCTACGGTCACCAGAACCAGCAGTTGCTTGGCCGTTACCCCGAGGAATATCGAGGGTAGAGGCATTTGAGACCAGACCTGTTTTTGTTGTTAATGCCGGTAGCCGGCTGTGGTCGTTGATGATCAGCGTAGCCATTCTATTGAATACGCGGCGCGCTGCACATAGACTCCGGCGATGCGTTTACGTCATATCGAAGTGATTCAGGCCATCTTGCAGACCGGACACCCCGGCTTGGCCGCCGAGTGGCTGCAACTCCCCGTGGGCGACGTGGACGCGGCGCTCAAGGAAGCCGAGGCGCAACTGGGCTTTATGCTGTTCGCCAGCATCCGCGGGCGATTGCAGGCGACGCGGGAAACGCTGGAGCTGCAGGCAGAAATCGCCCATGTGTATGAGGCGCTGGAGCCGGTGCAACGCCTGGCCAGTCGCTTGAAACACCATCACGCCCCGACCCTCCGTGCCCTGTGCACGCCGCCCCTGGCCAACCAACTGTTGCCGCACAGCATTGCGGTGCTGCGCCGACGTTTCCAGGACACACCTTGCAACCTGTCGAGCCAGCCGACACGGGAGATCGTCAGGAGCCTGCTGCTGCACGAGGCTGACGTCGGTTTAAGCCTGCATGACCCGGAACACCCACAGATCCACAGCACCGTACTGGCCCAGGGCAAGCTGCAATTACTCGCGCCCCGTGGCTGGCTAAAGCCCAAGCAAAAGTACATCGCGTTGCAGGACCTGGCCGGGCAATCGATGATTGGCCTGGAGGGCCAGGACCCGCTCAGCCGCCAGTTGGACGCCAAGCTGCAAGCTTTGCGCCCGCTGCCTGTGGTGCAGACGCGCGTACAGACCTATCAGATGATGCGCAGCATGGTGGAAGCGGGAGAAGGCTTGGCGGTGGTTGACCCGTTCACCGCGTTTGGCGCGCGTGAAGCCGGGCTGGATGCGTGCCCGGTGTCGCCGCCGATCATGGTCAACCTGTATGCGCTGACCCTCAAGGATGGCGTGACTTCCCCGGCGCTGAATGCACTGCTGGAGATCGTGACGCAGAAGGCTGAAGGCCTGTTGGTGGGCTAAGCCTATTCGACTTCGCTTTTGAATAACCGATACCAGAAGATCGCCACTTCGCGGGTTTGCGGATCGATGCCGCGATAGCGCAGATTGTCGATGCCCCCCATCACGTAACCACAACGTTCATACAAACGGCAGGCGCCGAGGTTGTTGTTCTGGGTTTCCAGCATCAAGCCGGGCAGGTTTTTCTTGCGGCTCCAGAACTGCGCCACATCCAGCAATGCCTTGGCCACCCCATGACGCCGCGCGGGCAAGACCACCGCCAGTTCATCGACATGGGCATAGCCGTTCCAATTGGTACTGACCACGATATGCCCCACCGGGCGGTCGTCCAGGTAGGCCATGAAGATCGCGCTGTCGGGCGCATCGCGAAAACTGGCGAACTCCTCCGGATCGATACCATAGCACTTGCGGTACGGCACGATGCGCTCCACGGGCCATTGATCGACCCGCGCGCCCATCTGCGGCTGCCCATAGCCGCTGACCTCAAAGCTGAAGTCATTGCCCCACACGTAGGCATCAAAACCTTCGTCAGCGACCCGTACACTGAGCCCCGGATACTTCGGGTTCATTACAGCTTGCATAAACATTCTTAACCCTTGATGCAATCGACGGTGTAACAACGACCACTGCCGTCATCTTCGTGTTGTAACCCATGAACATCGGCGACAAAACCGGGGAAACTGCTATCGAACGTCCGGGCAAAGGCCAGGTAGTCGATGATCGAGCGCGTCGAATCGGTAAACCGCTCGCCCGGCATAATCAATGGAATGCCAGGTGGATACGGCACCAGCATTACGGCTGCGATGCGCCCTGGCAAGGCGTCAATCGATACCGCTTCGACTTCACCTCTCACCAATTGGTCATAGGCGTCGGCCGGTTTCATCGCAATTTCCGGCAACACCGTGTACATGCGTTTGAGGTGTCTGGCGGTGGCATTGCGGCGGTAACAGCTGTGCAATTGATCGCACAGGTCGCGCAAACCCAGACCCTGATAGCGCGCCGGCCCTTGTGCGAAGACCGATGACAAACAATTAGCGAGGCTGACATTGGCATCGTAACTGCGCTTGAACTCAAGCAATTCGGTGAGCAGCGTACTCCATTTGCCTTTGGTAATACCCATGGAGAACAGCACGAGGAAGGAATACAGCCCGGTTTTTTCCACTACCAGGCCACGCTCCCACAGGAATTTGCTGACCACCGCAGCAGGAATGCCGCAGTCGCTCAGAGCGCCCCCGGCGGTTAGGCCGGGCATCACCAGTGTCACTTTTATCGGGTCCAGCAGCACGTAGTCCTCGGCCACATCACCAAAGCCATGCCAATCGTCCTCAGGTTGCAACAGCCAATCGTCGGTAACCACCTGATCAATACCCGCCACCGACGGCGGCTGCCAGATGGAGAACCACCAGTCATCGGCGGCAATGTGTTGGCGCAGGTTGGCCAGGGCACGGCGGAAACTCAAGGCTTCGTCGAACATTTCCTGCAACAGCGAGCGCCCGGCCGGGCCTTCCATCATCGCTGAGGCCACGTCCAACGAAGCGATAATGCTGTATTGCGGCGAGGTTGAGATATGCATCATGAACGCTTCGTTGAAACGATCACGGTCCAGCTGGCGCGCACCGCCGTCCTGCACGTGGATCATCGAGGCCTGGCTGAAGGCTGCAAGCAGTTTGTGGGTGGAGTGAGTGGTGAACACCAACGGGCTGTCCGGCGTGCGCGAAGTGCCCATGCCGTAGCGCCCGGCAAAGAACTCGTGAAACGCCGCATAGGCATACCAGGCCTCGTCAAAGTGCAGCACCTCGACACTGCTGCCCAATTGCTGCTTGATCAGCTCGGCGTTGTAACACAGGCCGTCGTAGGTGGAATTGGTGACCACCGCCATCTTCACTTTCGGCACTCGGCCACGGGCAAGCGGGCTGGCGTCGATCTTGGCGCGGATCGACTCGGGGCTGAATTCGCTCAGGGGAATCGGCCCGATAATCCCCAGTTCGTTGCGCTCCGGGCACAGGTACAGTGGGATCGCGCCGGTCATGATGATCGAGTGCAATACCGACTTGTGGCAATTGCGGTCCACCAGCACCAGGTCATCGCGGCCGACCATGGAATGCCAGACAATCTTGTTGGCGGTGGACGTGCCGTTG
The DNA here is from genome assembly GCF_963970975.1 of Pseudomonas sp. RA_15y_Pfl1_P11. Lineage (NCBI taxonomy): Bacteria > Pseudomonadati > Pseudomonadota > Gammaproteobacteria > Pseudomonadales > Pseudomonadaceae > Pseudomonas > Pseudomonas sp. RA_15y_Pfl1_P11. The sequence continues at coordinate 24,348 of NZ_CAXAOY010000014.1, read as the reverse complement.
ATCACGAAGAAGGTGTGATCGGCGCCAAAATTGTGTGCAGCGCGGGCTTCCGCTTCAGCCAATGGGCCGGTGTGATCCAGCAGCGAGCCCAGTTCCGGCACCGAGACGGACAGGTCAGAACGCAGGGTGTTTTCCCCAAAAAACTGATGAAACGCCTGCCCCACCGGACTTTTTCGATAGGCCACGCCACCGCCATGGCCGGGGGTGTGCCAGGAATAGTTGGAGTCGGCGGTGTGCTGCACCAGCGCCTTGAAGAACGGCGGCAACAAGCCATCCAGGTAAGTGCGGGCCGCGCGGGCGACTTGCCGGGCGAGAAACGGGACGGTGTCTTCGAACAGGTACAGAATGCCGCGCAGTTGGTTGAGTTCGCTCATGGCGTCGGCCGGCGCGTTTTCCAGGGTGACTTGCTCGCCCAGGGCAAAAATCGGCAGGTTCGGCGCCCGTAACCGCGCCAGGCGGATCAGTTCGACCATGTTTTGCAGCAGGTGGGTGTTCTCACCGGCACCTTCGGCGGCAATCAGCATGCAGGCCAAGCCATGATGGGTAGAAGCAACCAGCCGGCCTTCGGCGTAGTCCACGGCGGAAAAGATACTGAAGCCCTCTTGTTCCAACTCCCGGGCGATGCCTCGGACCCGGTCACCGGCGACGCTGTCGGCTTTGATATCGCGGTGCACGATGAGGATCGGAAACTTCAGGTCTTTGTACATAAGGGCATGGCGTCCTGACGGCTATGCACTCAAGGGTAGAAGCTTGGGGGCGATGACGCGAATGAAGATTTTGAAAGCAATGGAGATCCAGTGTGGGCTGCGTTCAGTCTTGGGGGTTATTGCTGGGTCAGCTGGGTCCACAACGCCGGCGCACCCGCCGACTTGGCAATTGCCTCCAACCGCGCCGCATGCTCGGCCAGGTCTTGCTCACTGGCGCGGATAATCGGGGTCGGCTTGCGATCCGCCGGCAGGCGGCGGATTTCCGAAGGGCGGTTACCCGAGCCTTCCGCCGAACCATTTCCATCGGACGCATTGCCGGCCAGGGACAGGCTGGTCTGCCCGCCGGTCATGGTCAGGTAAACGTCGGCGAGGATCTCGGAGTCGAGCAAGGCGCCGTGGAGTTCACGGCCGGAGTTATCGACGCCATAACGTTTGCACAAGGCATCGAGGCTGTTGCGTTGGCCCGGGTGACGCTCCCGGGCCATCATCAGGGTGTCGAGGATCGAGCAGTGCCTGGAGATGTCGGCGCGATCCGTCTGCCCCATCAGGGCAAACTCGTTATTGATGAAGCCGACGTCGAACGCTGCGTTATGGATGATCAGCTGGGCGCCATTGATGAAATCGAAAAACTCATCGGCGACTTCGGCAAAGCGCGGCTTGCCCTTGAGGAATTCGTCAGTGATGCCGTGGACGCCGATCGCGCCTTCGTCACTGTCCCGGTCTGGTTGCAGGTAGACGTGGAAGTGACGCCCGGTGAGGCGGCGACCCATCAGTTCGACACAGCCGATTTCAATGATCCGGTGGCCGTCAGTCACCGGCATGCCGGTGGTTTCGGTATCGAGTACAACAGATCGGATGGCCATCAGGGTTCAGCTCTCAACGGTGTGGTGTGAATCAAAGGGCGCGATGTTAACACGTGAGCCGGCATCAGCTCTGCTTGTAGCCGCGCACTTCGTCCACGCCACGGTTGGCCAGTTGGTCGGCGCGTTCGTTGCCAGGGTGGCCAATGTGACCACGCACCCACTTCCAGGTGATGTCGTGCCGATTGCATTGCTCATCGAGCAGTTGCCACAGGTCAGCATTTTTAACCGGTTCCTTGGCCGCGGTCTTCCAACCACGCTTCTTCCAGTTGACCATCCACTCATTGATGCCCTTCATTACGTACTGCGAGTCGGTCACCAGCAGCACGTTGCAGCGGCGCTTGAGTTCTTCCAGGCCGCGAATGGCACCCATCAGCTCCATGCGGTTGTTGGTGGTGTTGGGTTCACCGCCCCACAATTCCTTCTCCACGCCCTTGCACACCAGCAATGCGCCCCAGCCGCCAGGGCCCGGGTTGCCCTTGCAGGCGCCATCGGTGAAGAGTTCTACGCTATCGGTCATCGGTTGCTCGGTCTGAATTCAAAAAAGAAGTTACGTATCGACTTGCTCACGGTTGACCTTGGCCAGCGGCATCGGCAGCAGCTTGCCGATAGGCTCGCGACGTACCTGACGCACCGGCCGCAGCCCGACCGCGATCTTGCGTGCGACCAATAAATAGAAGCCGCCGCCCGACAGTTGCCAGGCACCTGCGCGCCGCTCCCAGCCAGCCAGGCGGCCTTGCCACTTGGTCGAAGCAAGCGGCGGACGATAGCATCCGAAGCGGCGTTTCTCCAGCGCGAAGCCCAGCAGGTTCAGCCAGTCCCCCACCCGTTGCGGCGAGATGCAGCGCGCCTGGCGCAGGCCGTCATGGGCAAACACATGGCGCAGCCCCCAACTACTCCAGGGGTTGATGCCCACAATCAGCAAATGGCCACCTGGGCGCACACTGCTCGCCGCTTCGCGCAACAAACCGTGGGGTGACAGGCAGAAATCCAGCCCATGTTGCAACACCACCACGTCGGCGGCGTGCTCGCTCAACGGCCAGGCTTGTTCCTCGCACACGATCTCAACCCCCGGCAACGGTGCGCCCAAGCGTACATTGCGTTGCACTTGGGGCGCGGCGGGTGGCGTTTCGGCTGATGGCCCGTAATGCACCAGGTAGCCGCCAAAGAACCGGCCCAACTCGTCTTCAAGCATGCGCCGTTCTTCGTGCAGCAGAAATTGCCCGATGGGTCCGGACAGCCATTCACGGGCTGCGCTGATCAGGGCCAGCCACTCAGGATCGGCCTGGGCGAACGCTTTATCAGTCATTGCATTCTCCAACTCGCCTAGACGTTCTAAGATGCACCAATGTGTTCAGCTTGGCGAATCGAAGAATGATACAGATCACTGCCCTGCCCGCCTTCACCGATAACTACATCTGGTTGTTACAAGACCCCCGCACCCAGCGCTGCGCCGTGGTCGACCCCGGCGACGCCGCGCCCGTACTGGCCTGGCTCAAGCAAAACCCTGGCTGGGCCCTCAGCGACATCCTGATTACCCATCATCACCATGATCATGTCGGCGGTGTCGAACAACTCAAAGGTGCTACCGACGCCAAGGTCTACGGCCCGGCCAACGAGATGATCCCGGCGCGGGACGTAGCGTTAAACGATAATGACCGCATCACGGTGCTCGGCTGGGACTTCGACATTTATACAGTGCCTGGCCATACGCTGGGCCATATCGCCTTTTATCACCAAGGCGTGCTGTTTTGTGGCGACACCCTGTTCGCCGCCGGTTGCGGGCGCCTGTTCGAAGGCACGCCGGAACAGATGTACGCCTCTCTTGAGCGTCTGGCCTCGCTGCCTGCCGATACCTTGGTGTACTGCACCCACGAATACACACAAAGTAACCTCAAGTTTGCCCAGGCGGTGGAACCACACAACGCAGATATCGCCGAACGCGTGGAAAACGTCCTTCAACTGCGGGCCCGGGGCGAGATCACGTTGCCTTCCAACCTGGCCCTGGAAAAGCGCACCAATCCCTTTCTGCGCACCTCTGAAACATCCGTTAAACAAAAAGCGGACGAACGGAATGGGCGCGACAACCGCTCTAGGGCCGAGGTATTTGCTAGTTTGAGGGCCTGGAAAGATAAGTTCTAACGGAAAACAATCTGATACGTAATTTCTGAATGGTTGACCGGAACCAATGCGCTTTCTAGAATCGCCCGACATTTTTGCCCGGAACTTACTTCCAGCCAATGTCGTCATCTATTCGTAAATCCAACCATTCAGACGCATTGACCCGCCTGGCTCAAGCTGTGGCGGTGGCTGTGTCCGCCACGCTGGCGGGCTGCCAATCAAACAATTTCACCGCACAACCCACCGTGCAACCCAAGCCAAACCTTACCGCCAAGATCAAACAGAAACCCGTCATCTGGCTTTCAGAGAAGCCGGCTCCCGACGTCCCACAAGACGTCTGGGAACGCATGCGACGTGGCTTTCAATTGCAGGACGACGTAGGCGTCAACCCGCGCATCGAGCAACAGCGCCTGTGGTTCGCCAGCAACCCCTCCTTCCTGGAAAACGCCGGCGAACGCGGCAGCCTCTACATCCATTACATCGTCGAACGCCTTGAAGAACGCAACATGCCCCTGGAACTGGCGCTGCTGCCAGTGATTGAAAGTGCCTATAACCCGATGGCCTACTCGCGCAGCAATGCGGTCGGCCTGTGGCAGTTCATTCCCTCCACCGGGCGCTACTTCAACCTGCGCCAGACCCGCGCCTACGATGGCCGCCGCGATATCACCGCTTCCACCACCGCCGCCCTGGACTACCTGACCCGCCTTCACGACATGTTCAACGGTGACTGGTTGCTGGCCCTGGCTGCCTATAACGCCGGCGAAGGTACGGTGAGCCGGGCAATCGAGCGCAACGAGAAACTCGGCCTACCGACTGACTACTGGAACTTGCCCCTGCCCCAGGAAACCAAGGACTACGTGCCCAAGTTCCTGGCGCTGTCCCAGGTAGTGCTGGCGCCGGAAGCCTACGGCGTCAACCTTAACCCGATTGCCAACACGCCGTACTTCAAAGTGGTTGAAGTCAAGCAAAGCATGGACCTGTCACGGGTTGCCGCGCTGGCCGAGATCGACGAAGACGAATTGTTCCAGCTCAACCCGGCCCTGAAACAACGCACTACCTTGGACGGCCCGCAGCATTTGCTGGTGCCAAGTTCCAAAGCGCAACTGCTCACCAGCACCCTTTCGACGATGAAGCCGGAAGAATTACTGGCGATGCGCCCCAAAAAACGGGTGTTCGACGAAGTTGAGACCGCACGGGTTACCGGGCGTACCCGCAGCTACAAAGTGCGTAAGGGTGACAACCTGACGCTGATCGCCAAGGCCAACAAAGTCAATGTGCATGACCTGCAACGTTGGAACCAGCTCAACGGCCAGGCCCTCAAGGTCGGCCAGACCCTGGTGATGCAGGACACCCGCCGCGCGGTAGCCAGTCGCAAGAAGCCGGTGCAGTACAAGGTCAAGAAAGGCGACTCGCTGTACATCGTCGCCAAGCGCTTCAACGTGGAGATGCAACATCTCAAGCGTTGGAACCCACGCACTGGCCAGGCGCTCAAGCCGGGGCAGATGCTGGTGGTTTCCGGGCCAAGATAAGCCGCATGAGAGCTGGCTTGTGTGGGAGCTGGCTTGCCTGCGATGCAGACACCGCGGTGTATCAATGACACCCAGGTGATGCTATCGCAGGCAAGCCAGCTCCCACATTTGATCTTCACACCGTTCAATACCGCGCCAGCCCTCAAAGGGCCTTCCCAACGGCCTTTTTCCAACCGGAACAAGCTGTTACTGTACCGATCATAAAGCCCAAGCCGCCTGGATCGGATCTCTGACTTGAAGCGTCCCCTCCTTCTACTAATAAGTCTGGCCTTGAGCTTTGGTGCGAACGCGACAATTACCGAGAGCCACGGGTATACGCAGTTCGGCAGGCTCAAGTACCCGGCCAAATTCACCCACTTCGACTGGGTAAACCCTGCAGCGCCGAAAGGCGGCACATTGCGGGTGATGGCCTTTGGCACCTTCGATACGCTCAACCCCTATACCTTCAAGGGCTCCAGCCCGGTTTCCACCCCCAATTTCCTGCAATACGGCGTCAATGAGCTGAACGAGCCATTGATGGTCGGTACCGGCCAGTACGCGCCCTCCGGCGACGAACCCACCTCCAGCTACGGGCTGATCGCCCAATCGGTGGAGTACAGCGAGGACCGCAGTTGGGTGGTGTTCAACCTGCGCCCGGAAGCACGCTTCCACGATGGCAAGCCGATCACCGCCTATGATGTGGCGTTTTCCTATCGCACCCTGCTCACCGAAGGCCACCCGCAATACCGCACCAACCTGCAGGAAGTGGCGCGGGTGGACATCCTCAATCGTCACCGCATCCGCTTTGTGTTCAAGCGCGCCGGCAACCCGCTGCTGATCCTGCGCCTGGGCGAGTTGCCAATATTGCCCCAGCACTACTGGAAAAATCGCGACTTCAAGGCCACCACCTTCGAACCACCGCTGGGCAGCGGGCCGTACCGCATCAGCAAAGTCACGCCAGGCCGGCAACTGATGTTCGAACGGGTCAAGGATTACTGGGGCAAGGACCTGCCGGTCAACCAGGGCTTCTATAACTACGACAAGGTCGAAGTGGAGTTCTATCGCGACAGCGATGTGGCGTTCGAAGCCTTCAAGGCCGGGGAGTTTGATATCTATATCGAACACCAGGCCAAGAACTGGGCCAATGGCTACAACTTCCCGGCGGTGAACCGTGGCGATGTGATCAAAGCGCAGATAGCCCACCAGATCCCGACGCAAAGCCAGGGCCTGTTCATGAACACCCGTCGGCCAACCTTCAGCCAGACCAAGGTGCGCGAAGCACTGGGGCTGATGTTCGACTTTGAATGGACCAACCGCACCCTGTTCAGCAACGCCTACAAGCGCACATTGAGCTACTACCCCAACAGCGAATTCGCCGCTACCGGTGTTCCAACCGGCCGTGAGTGGCTGATGCTCTCACCGTACCGCGAGCAGTTGCCGGCCAGCCTGCTTACCCAGCCTTTCAGCCTGCCGCAGACCGATGGTCGCGGCATCCCCCGCGAGACGATGCGCCATGCGCTCACCCTGCTCGGTAAAGCCGGCTGGAAGCTATCGGGTCAACGCCTGCTGAACAAGGATGGGCAACCGCTGCGCTTCGAAATCCTGTTGGTCAACCCGAACCTTGAGCGCATCCTGCAGCCCTATGTCGAGAACCTGATCAGCATCGGTATCGACGCGCGCCTGCGCACCGTCGACCGCGCACAGTACAAGCAGCGCCTGGATCAATTCGACTTCGACATGATCCTGATCACCCTCAACCAGACCCTGAGCCCGGGCCTTGAGCAGTGGCAGTACTTCCACTCCAGCCAGGCCGCGATCAAGGGCAGCAAGAATTACGCCGGCATCAATAACCCGATTGTCGATCACCTGCTGGAACAACTGCTGGCGGCGCAGACCCGCGAAGAGCAACTGGCCGCCGGCCGTGCCCTGGACCGTGTGTTGCTGTGGCAGCACTACAGCATTCCCAATTGGTACCTCAACTATCATCGCCTGGCCTACCGCAACCGGTTCGCCTTTGTCACCACGCCGCCCTACAGCCTGGGCCTGAGCGCATGGTGGCTGAAAGCTTCGGAGAAAGCCCAATGATGTATTTGCGCAACGCACTGCTCGGCAGCCTGCTGCTGTGCACCGCAGCCCATGCCGCTCCGCAACACGCACTGACGCTTTACAACGAACCGCCGAAGTACCCCGCCGACTTCAAGCACTTCGACTACGTCAACCCGCAAGCGCCCAAGGGCGGCACGTTCCGCGAGTCGGCCATGGGCGGTTTCGACAGCCTCAACCCCTACATCAGCAAGGGCGTGCCGGCCGACAACCTGGGCCTGATCTACGACACCCTGGCCATGCAAAGCCTGGATGAGCCAATCACCGAATACGGACTGGTCGCCGGCAAGATCGAAAAAGCCCCGGACAACAGCTGGGTGCGCTTCTACCTGCGTCCCGAGGCGCGCTTCCACGACGGCCACCCGATCCGCGCCGAAGACGTGGTGTTTACCTTTCAGGAGTTGATCAAGGACGGCTCGCCGATCTACCGCACCTATTACGCCGATGTCGACGAAGTGATCGCCGAAGCCCCACTGAAGGTGTTGTTCAAGTTCAAGCGCACCAACAACCGCGAACTGCCGCTGATCCTCGGGCAATTGCCGGTATTGCCCAAGCATTGGTGGGCGACCCGCGACTTTGCCAAGGGCAACCTCGAGATACCACTGGGCAGCGGGCCGTACAAAGTGGCCGAGGTCAAGGCCGGGCGTATGATCCGCTACGAGCGGGTCAAGGACTACTGGGCCAAGGACCTGCCGGTCGCCAAAGGTTTCTACAACTTCGATAACCGCATCACCGACTACTACCGCGACAGCACCGTGTCCCTGGAGGCCTTGAAGGCCGGGCAGTTCGACTACTGGCTGGAATTCAGCGCGAAGAACTGGGCCAACGCCTACAACACACCGGCAGTCAAAGAAGGCCGTTTGATCAAGGAAGAGATCCCCAACGGCAACCCTACCGGCATGCAAGGGTTTGTGTTCAACATGCGCAAGCCGATGTTCCAGGACGTGCGCGTGCGCAAGGCCATCAGCCTGCTGCTGGATTTCGAGTGGAGCAACAAGCAGCTGTTCAACGGCGCCTACACGCGCACCCGCAGCTACTTTGAAAACTCGGAGATGGCGGCCACCGGCCTGCCCGGCCCGGGTGAGCTGAAAATCCTCGAGCCCCTGCGCGATAAAATCCCGCCCGAAGTTTTCACCCAGGCGTTTGAGCCGGCCAAAACCGATGGCAGCGGGATGATCCGTAAACAGCAGCGCGAAGCCTATCAACTGTTGCAGGAGGCCGGCTGGCGCATTGTCGATGACAAGATGGTCGACACCACCGGCAAACCGGTGACCATCGAGTTCCTGCTCGCGCAGACCGAGTTCGAACGTATCCTGCTGCCGTTCAAGCGCAACCTGGCCGACCTGGGCATTGAACTGGTGATCCGCCGGGTTGACGTCTCGCAATTCGTCAACCGCATTCGCTCGCGGGACTTCGACATGCTGGTGGGCAGCTTTCCGCAATCCACCTCGCCGGGTAACGAACAACGGGAATTCTGGAAGTCTTCAAGCGCCGACAAACCCGGCAGCCGTAACTACATGGGCCTCAAGGACCCGGCTGTCGACCAATTGGTGGAAGAGCTGATCGACGCCGATTCGCGCAAAAGCCTGGTGGCCCATGCCAAGGCCCTGGACCGCGTACTGCAGTTCGGCTACTACGTGATTCCCAACTGGCACATCAAGACCTTCCGCGTGGCGTACTGGGACCATCTGGGTCACCCCAAAGTCGCGCCGCGCTACGACGTCGGCACCGCCACCTGGTGGGAAAAACCCGATGTCAAACCGGCTGTGACCCTAGACACAAGCACAAACACGAGCGCCGATTCGGCGAGCGGAGGCGATTAAATGCTGGCCTATATTCTTCGTCGCCTGTTGCTGATCATCCCCACGCTGTTCGGAATTCTGCTGATCAACTTCGTCATCATCCAGGCCGCTCCCGGTGGGCCGGTGGAACAGATGATCGCCAAGCTTGAAGGCTTTGAAGGCGCCACCAGCCGCATTGCCGGTGGCGGCGCCGAGGTCTCGGTGGCCGGCTCCAACAGCTACCGCGGCGCGCAGGGCCTGGACCCGGCGCTGATCAAGGAAATCGAAACGATGTACGGCTTCGACAAATCGGCGCCGGAACGCTTGTGGATCATGGTCAAGAACTACGCCACGCTGGATTTTGGCGATAGCTTCTTCCGTGACGCCAAGGTCATCGACCTGATCAAGGAAAAGATGCCAGTGTCGATTTCCCTTGGGTTGTGGAGCACGCTGATCATGTACCTGGTGTCGATCCCCCTGGGGATCGCCAAGGCCACGCGGCATGGCAGCCATTTCGACGTGTGGACCAGTTCGGCAATCATCGTTGGCTACGCAATCCCGGCGTTCCTGTTTGCGATCCTGTTGATCGTGGTGTTTGCCGGGGGCAGTTATTTCAACTGGTTCCCCTTGCGCGGGCTTACGTCGAACGACTTTGACGAACTGAGCTGGGGCGGCAAGATCCTCGATTACTTCTGGCACCTGGCGTTGCCGATCACAGCGTTGGTGATCGGCAACTTCGCCACCATGACCCTGTTGACCAAGAACAGCTTCCTCGACGAGATCAACAAGCAGTACGTGGTCACCGCCAAAGCCAAGGGCCTGACCAACCACCGCGTGCTCTACGGCCATGTATTCCGCAACGCAATGTTGCTGGTGATCGCCGGTTTCCCATCGGCGTTTATCGGTATTTTCTTTACCGGTTCGCTGTTGGTGGAGGTGATCTTCTCCCTCGACGGCCTGGGTCTGATGAGCTTTGAAGCCGCGATCAACCGCGACTACCCGGTGGTGTTCGGCACGCTGTTTATCTTCACCTTGCTGGGTCTGGTCGTAAAACTGATCGGCGACCTCACCTACACCTTGGTCGATCCGCGTATCGACTTTGCCAGCCGGGAGCATTGAGATGAACCTGTCCCCCCTCAATCGCCGCCGGTATGAGCGGTTCAAGGCCAACAAGCGTGGCTGGTGGTCGCTGTGGCTGTTCCTGGTGCTGTTCGTGCTGAGCCTGGGCGCGGAGCTGATTGCCAACGACAAGCCGCTGGCCGTGCACTATGACGGCGGCTGGTACTTCCCGGCGCTCAAGCGTTACCCGGAAACGACGTTCGGCGGTGAATTCCCGCTAGAGGCCAACTATAAGAGCCCGTACATCCAGGAACTGCTCAACGCCAAGGATGCCTGGACCTTGTGGGCACCGATCCCATTCAGCTACCAGAGCATCAACTACGACCTAAAAGTGCCAGCTCCGGCGCCCCCCTCTAGCGTCAACCTGCTCGGCACCGACGACCAGGGCCGCGATGTGTTGGCGCGAGTGATCTACGGCTTTCGTGTGTCGGTGCTGTTTGCCCTGACACTCACCGTGCTCAGCTCAATCATCGGCGTGATCGCCGGCGCGTTGCAGGGCTTCTACGGCGGCTGGGTCGACCTGGCCGGGCAACGTTTCCTGGAGATCTGGTCCGGGTTGCCGGTGCTGTACCTGTTGATCATCCTCGCCAGTTTCGTGCAGCCCAACTTCTGGTGGTTGCTGGGGATCATGCTGCTGTTTTCCTGGATGAGCCTGGTGGACGTGGTGCGCGCGGAGTTCCTGCGCGGACGCAACCTGGAATACGTGCGCGCGGCCAGGGCCTTGGGCATGCAGAACGGCGCGATCATGTTCCGGCATATCCTGCCCAACGCCATGGTGTCGACCATGACCTTCATGCCGTTCATTCTTACCGGCGCCATCGGCACCCTCACCGCGCTGGACTTCCTTGGCTTTGGCTTGCCCGCCGGTTCGCCGTCGTTGGGTGAACTGGTGGCTCAGGGCAAATCCAACCTGCAAGCGCCGTGGCTGGGCATGAGTGCCTTTGCCGTGCTGGCGATCATGTTGAGTTTGCTGGTGTTTATCGGCGAGTCCGCTCGCGATGCCTTCGACCCGAGGAAATGAGATGAATCAGGACAATCTGATCGAAATCCGCGACCTCTCTGTCGAGTTCGTCACGGGCGAACATCACCACCGCGTGGTGAACAACGTCAGCTTTGATATCAAGCGCGGCGAAACCCTGGCCTTGGTCGGCGAAAGCGGCTCGGGCAAATCGGTGACCGCCCACTCGATCCTGCGCCTGCTGCCCTACCCGCTGGCGCGGCACCCATCCGGCACCGTCAACTACGCCGGGCAAGACCTGCTGACGCTCCAGGAAAAAAGCCTGCGGCACATTCGCGGCAACCGCATTGCGATGATCTTCCAGGAGCCAATGACCTCGTTGAACCCCCTGCACAACATCGAAAAGCAGATCAACGAAGTGCTCGGCCTGCACAAGGGACTCACCGGCAAAGCCGCCACCCTGCGCACCCTGGAACTGCTGGAGCTGGTGGGCATTCCCGAACCGCACAAGCGCCTCAAGGCCCTGCCCCACGAACTGTCTGGCGGCCAGCGCCAGCGGGTGATGATTGCCATGGCGCTGGCCAATGAGCCGGAGTTGCTGATCGCGGACGAACCGACCACCGCCCTCGACGTCACGGTGCAGTTGAAGATCCTCGAATTGCTCGAAGCCTTGCAGGCACGCCTGGGCATGGCGCTGTTGCTGATCAGCCATGACTTGAACCTGGTGCGGCGTATCGCCCATCGCGTGTGCGTGATGCAAAAGGGCTGCATCGTTGAGCAGGCCGATTGCGAGACACTGTTCCAATCACCTCAGCATCCGTACACCCAGGAACTGCTCGCGGCTGAACCCAGCGGCGGGCCGGCGACCAATGAAGTCGGCCCCCCGTTGCTGGAGGTGGATGACCTGAAAGTGTGGTTCCCGATCAAGAAGGGCTTTTTGCGCAACACCGTCGACTACGTCAAGGCGGTGGACGGCATTAACTTCAGCCTGCCTCAGGGGCAAACCCTGGGCATCGTCGGCGAAAGCGGCTCGGGCAAATCCACCTTGGGCCTGGCGATTCTGCGGTTGATCGCCAGCAAGGGCGGGATTCGCTTCGAAGGCCAGCAACTGGACACGCTGACCCAGCAACAGGTGCGCCCGTTGCGCCGGGAAATGCAGGTGGTGTTCCAGGACCCGTTCGGCAGCCTGAGCCCGCGCATGTGCGTCAGCGAGATCGTCGGCGAAGGCCTGCGCATCCACAAGATGGGCACAGCCGCCGAGCAGGAAGCGGCAATCATCGCTGCGCTCAAGGAAGTGGGCCTCGACCCGGATTCCCGGCACCGCTACCCCCACGAGTTCTCCGGCGGCCAGCGCCAGCGCATCGCCATCGCCCGCGCGCTGGTGCTCAAGCCTCGCCTGATCCTGCTTGACGAGCCCACCTCCGCGCTGGACCGCACGGTGCAACGCCAAGTAGTGGAACTGCTGCGCAGTTTGCAGGCCAAGTACAACCTGACTTACTTGTTTATCAGCCATGATTTGGCGGTGGTGAAGGCGTTGAGTCACCAACTGATGGTGGTTAAGCACGGGCAGGTGGTAGAGCAAGGCGATGCACGGGCGATTTTTGCTGATCCGCAGCATGCTTACACGCGGCAACTGCTGGAGGCAGCCTTCCTCGTACCCGCCTGACGTACACAGGCTGACGACCCTGGCGGTCTGTGCAATGATCGTCCCCCGGTCTCTAAAGGGATGGAACCACCGCCATGTCGTTGAACAACACCGCGCAACCCGCACACGCACCACGCTTTTGGCGTGATGAGCGCTTGCCGTTCATTGAAGCACGTACCATCGATGATGGGCGCAAGGTCACGTACACCCGTCATGCTCATGAGCACTTTTCCATCGGTGCGATCACGACCGGAAGGAGCTATTACCACTACGGCGCGGACACCTTCCAGGTCAACACCGGCACCGTGGTGTTGATGAACCCAGGTGATGTCCACGCCTGCAACCCCTTCGAAAACGAGCCGTGGTCCTACCAGATGGTGTACCTCGACACGTCGTGGCTGACCGACTTGCAGCACCAGTTGGGTTTCAGCACGGACCAGGGTTACCGGCCCTTCGACACGCCTTACACTCGGGACACGCTGCTGTACAACGGCCTGCTGGCGTTGTATCGAATACTGGTGGACGAACAGGCTGAACACCTGCAAAAACAGAGTGCGCTGGTGAGTTACTTCACTGAGGTGCAACAACGCCTCAACCCCTCCGACACCCCGGTACGCGAGGTCAACCACAAGCTGGAGCGCGCTGCCGAATACATCCGCGCCCACTGCACCCAGGCGTTGAAACTGGAAGATATCTGCGCGGCGGCCGAGTTGTCGCCGTCCTACCTGATCCGCGCCTTCAAGCAGTATTACGGGCTGACGCCCCATGCATTCCTGGTCAACCAGCGCATCCAGTTTGCCCGTACGCAATTGCGTCAGGGCGAGCTGATCGCCGATGTGGCCCTGGCCGCAGGTTTTGCCGACCAGGCGCATTTCCAGCGCACGTTCAAACAGCATTTCGCCGCCACGCCGGGGCAATACCGCGACCGGCTCACGCCATCAGCAAATAACCCACACTGGCCACCAGCAACGCGGCCATTGAGCGGTTGAACAGCCGCACGCCCTGGGGGTTGCTGAGGTAGCGGCGCAGGAACGTGCCGGCGTAGGCCCAGCAAGCGACCGACAGGTAACAGATCACCAGATAAATCGCCGCAAACAGCCAGACCTGTGCGGTATCGCCATCCGCCACAAACAACCCCATCCCCGCCACGCAGGCCAGCCAGGCCTTGGGATTGAGCCACTGCATGATTGCGCCATAGAGCATCGACGGCGCAGTGGCCGTGCCGTCGGCGTCCAGCCGGCCGTTGTCCACCGCCAGTTTCCAGGCCATGTACAGCAAAAACGCCACCCCACCCCACTGGATCAACTGGGTCAGGATCGGCCAGCGCAGCAGCACTTGATGCAAGCCGAGGCCAATCAACACCAACAGCAACGTAAAGCCCACGGCGGCGCCGAGCACGTGTTTCTGGCTGGCGGCAAAACCGAAGCGCGCGCCTGTACTGAGCGCGACGACATTCACCGGCCCCGGTGTGATGGAGGTCGCCAGGGCGAAGGCAGCCATGGAAATGATCAAGCTCATGGGGGTTCCCTTTTAGGGTGATGGGTGCAGATGGCTTCACGGTAAAGGGCAAAACGGCGGCGGTATTGAAGAAAATGCCCCCGCAGGCTTATTTGACAAACAACTCCCGATCCCGGGCTTTCACGTGCCCGGCGCGGTAGTAGGCGTCGAACCAAGGCTGGGGTCCAGGGGCAGCGCGCAATCGGCATGGGGCGCGAAGCACAGTGACACCCTGGAGCCTGGCTCGTCGCGTACCACCCACCACTGTTGCGACAAGGGGTTCTTGCGAAAAGTCGTGGGCTGAGTTGTTCCAAGCGACGCAGGATGTCCGGTTCCTTACTTTCGCCATCAAGCCAGTGCCGTCTGGGCGCCTCAACCGTCGATCAACGAGAAGTGCACGCCCACGCCGGCACACACGCCCTCGGCCACGGCCAGCGCGACGGAACCGGCGGCAAGGGAGACATCACCACCAGCAAACACACCGGGCACGGAAGTCTGGCGCAGTTGGCCGAGGATTTTGACGAGCGCTATCGCGTCGCGATGATGCCCTAGCGCTGGGCGGGAATGCGGATATCGCCGTCGCGGCACTGGGTTTTGACGCTGCGCGGGCAGCCGGCGAAGGCCAGGTCCTTGGTCAGGCACACGCGCACTTCCGATAACACGTTACCTTTGCAGATCACCGCCAGCCCATGGCTGCCCATGCGCGGGTTGCTCTCACGAAACAACGCCTCGATCTCACGGGCTTGTAACGATGGCGGCGTATTGAACGGCTGCAGTTGCTGCGCAATGGTCACCACACCCAGCGCCTCGTCGGTTTTTTCCAGATACGCCAGCGGCTCCAGCCCGCTGCAGGTGCCATGCTTGGCCCATTCGTGCCGAAGCAGTGAACGGGTCGGGAACAATGCAGCACCTTTTTCGATTTCTTCGCGACTCAACTGCGATCGCGCTGAGCACGAAGCCGGCCACCCACCCCGTGCGTACTGCGGCCATAAGCCATGCAGCACAAAGCCGTAGCCCTTGCCCGAACACTGTTCATTGTCCGGGTGCGTGAGGCAGAAGGTTGGCGACCATGACAACGACAGCACATAGAAATCAAACTCTCCCGGCGTGCCTTGACTACGCGGGGCCGCCACTGCACTTGTGGCGAGTACCAGCCACACCATCATCCAGTATTTCATTGGTCTGTTCCTTGGAAAAACAAAACCCTATCGCGACTACCCAGGATGATGGGGGTTACGTTGTAGCACCTTGTCCAGGATCCGATCGGTCTTCAACGCTTCGATGGCCAATGACGGATGCTCGGCTTCGCCACGGATATGCGCATTCATGGCCAATACGTGATGCCACTGGATATGCGCGTGGCAGGGTACTTCCAGCACCTCATGGGTCTCGCCCTCAAGGTGCAGGGGCTGGTCCTCGAACACCGAGAACCGGATGCGCCCACGACTGCCGATCATCTCGACCACATCTTCACGGCGGTCCGCGACGAAGTTCCAGCAGCCCATGCCCAACGCGCCGGAGCTGAAGGTCCAGCACGCCGTCACTGCATCCTCGGCCGCATAGCGCCCGGCCTGGCGCGCGGTGAAGCCCGAGACTTCGATGATGTCCCCGGCCAGGTACTGGAACAGGTCGAAGCCATGGCTGGCCAAGTCGGCGAAATAGCCGCCACCGGCAATCGTCGGGTCGGTACGCCAGTTAGCGGCGCTGGCGTCGTCGACTCCCGCAGGTTTGCACAAGGTCCAGGTCAGGTGACGCAGCTCACCGATGCGCCCGTCCAGCAGCCAGTCACGCACTTGCTGGAAGCGCGGCAGCGAGCGGCGGTAGTAAGAAACAAACAGATGCAGCCCGGCACGCTCGAACGTGCGCTGCATCAACGCGCTCTGCTCGGCATTCAGCGACATGGGCTTCTCGACGCAGCAATGTTTGCCGGCTGCGGCCACCATCAGGCTGTATTCAAGGTGGCTGTCGGGCGGCGTGGCGATGTACACCGCGTCAACGTCGGGGTCGTTGATCAGTGCCTGGGCTTCGGTATAGAAGCGTGCGATACCGTGGCGTGCCGCATAATCACGCACAACAGCTTCACGGCGCCCCATCACGGCCACCAGCGCAGAACCTGGCGCTTTGTAGAAAGCCGGTCCACTCTTCAATTCAGTGACACTGCCACAGCCGATCATGCCCCAGCGTACGGTGCTCATCTGCTCTCCTCGTTCGTTTTGATCAATCGGGCAGTATCCACATCCCCACACGTCAGCGCTATAACCACTTAGCATGACAATTGAATTACAATTTTATGACACTCATTCCGCTGCGGGGCTAAACGATGAAAATACGCGCAACGGTCATCTGCGAACACGAGGGGCATATCCTCTTCGTGCGTAAGGCCAGATCAAAATGGGCCTTGCCGGGCGGCAAGGTAGAACGCAACGAGCGCCCGGTCGGCGCCGCCGAACGCGAGCTGCAAGAAGAAACCGGGTTGAACGTGGACGGCTTGCTCTACTTGCAAGAGCTGAAAGCCCGCGACACCGTTCACCACGTTTTCGAAGCGTCCGTTGTGAACATCGCCGATGCAAAACCTTGCAACGAAATAATCGATTGCCAGTGGCATCCCTATGGCGCGATGGAAGAACTCGACACCACCGACGCTACCCGGCACATCGTTAAATCCTTCCTACGTCGCCTGTAGTTCAGCGCTCTGCCCGCTGGCGACCAATCCTCGCTTCACCAAACCATTCTCTTTCTGCCGTTCGACAAAGGATCTGACGAACGCGGCTGCGGCTGCGTGCGCAATCGGTACTGCCATGGCCTGGCGCAGGCCGTGCTGGCTGACCATCGCTACGGAGGGCTTGGCGTTAACCCTCCAATGGTAGAGGCCTGCGCCCACGCCGCCGATCAAAATACATTGAGCAATACCGAGACAAACAACCACGGTTTCAGGGATTTAGCGGTCATTGCTGGGTGTCCTCGGCGTTGGCGGTAAAGATGACTTGCGCATCGCCCTGATCGAAGACACAGGGCAACACGTCGGATGACAACATCGGCAGTGGCACGCTCATCGACGCTACCAGCGTCCCGGTAACAATGCCGGCAATGCTCACGCCCACCAGGCCCACAGGCGACAACCAGTTGGCGTAGCGCGACCAGAACGACCTGCGGCGCGACGCAGACTGGCGGATCTGCCTCGCCAGTGCCGGGTCGGTAAGCGCCAGTTGATAGCTGTTCAGCTGGGCGTCGAGCCAACGGCCTCCTCCAAGGCCGCACGGGCACTGGGATGAGCACTTTCAAGCAGGGCTTGCGCCGCGCCTCGCTCCGCCAGAGGACACACCATGTACCGTCGACTTTCCATGCTAGTTGCCGCGTTGCTGATCGTCAGCCTCAGCGGCTGCGTAATCCTGCCGGAGCACCGCCATTGCTGCTGGCGCTATTACGGCGCGCTCGATACGCCGACCCACTCCGTCAACGGCTAGCCGACCACCGCAAACCCAAGGCGCCCGGCCGTGATCTCGGTGCGCAACTCGCCAATCAGGTTTGAGATGGAACGGATGCTGTCCAAAACCTCGGGGGACACGCCGGTCAGGAGCAGGTCGACCCGGCCGGAAACCGCTCGAAAATGTCGGTTCGCTGACGTCAAAAACCCTGCCTTCGACCTCTCGTCTGCTGTTTCGGAGGGCACTTGACTCCACGCGTCAATCACAAGAGGCTCTTGGCCTTTCGCCATCATTCTGAGCAAAGCCCCTATGAGCATCGACCCTCCCAGCCAGCCCGACAGCGATGTGTACAAGACATTATTGGAGTCGACCAAGGCCATCCCCTGGCGCATTGATTGGCAAAGCATGACCTTCAGTTATATCGGCCCGCAGATCAAGACCTTGCTCGGCTGGAGCCCGCAAAGTTGGGTCAGCGTGGACGATTGGATCGAGCGCATGCACCCGGACGACCGTGAAAATGGGCCAGCGCCCAGCGCAGTCAGTTGCCACTGTCGCTGATCATCCTGGATATCGATTTTTTCAAGCAGTACAACGACCACTATGGTCATATCAAGGGCGACGAATGCCTGCGCCAAGTCGCGCACACCCTGTCACAGGCCGCCAACCGGCCACGGGATTTCATTGCGCGTATCGGCGGCGAAGAATTTGTGTGGTTGCTGCCGGAAACCGATGCGGCGTCGGCCAGGCAAGTGGCGCAACGCTGCCTGCACCTGATTCGCCAACGGCAGATCGAGCATGGTTTTTCGGCGGTATCGAACCTGTTGACCTTGAGCCTGGGCGTCGGCACACACATCGTAAAACCCGATAGCCCGATGCTGGGGTTTGTCGAAGAGGTCGATAAGTTGTTGTACCAAGCCAAACGCAATGGGCGGATGCGTGCAGCGTTCGCGACAGGTGAAGTTTGACGTTGAGGTCAATTTGCAGGCAAAAAAAATCCCAAGTAGCTGATGGAAACTTGGGATTTAAAAATGCATAAACCGTGGGAGGTGAACGCCCGGCTATAGTAGCGACTGTAAAAAGCTGTAACAAGATTATTTTAATCCTTTCGTCGGATTAAAAGCGCTGTAAGTCATTCAATAACCACACATTTTTTAAGGTGGCGGACTCTATGAATGCCACTTTTTGGTGCAAATACCGCCAAAATTCCCCCTTATAAAAAAGGGTTACTGAATTAAGGCGGCGTCACACTTTTCGACATACGCTCGTTCAACGGCTCACATGTCTCGCGTGTATCAAGGCTATTAGGCAGTAGTGAACGCGCGATACTTTCCACCTGCCGACAGAGTGCCAGGCGCTCGTTGGCGGCTTGCCTCGCGCGGTCAACCTGGGCGTTGAGCTGGACAAAATAAATCCCCAGCAATACGGCAGAGCAAAGCACTCCGAGCACGAAGTAGCGCACGCTGTTAGAAGACGACGGCTCGGGCGCGTTCATTAGACTACTGCGTCCTGCTCTTCTCGTATCGCACATCATCGCCGTCAACCTGACCGACCACGACCCAACCGAGCCGCTGATAAAAACCGTTGGCGCGTATTTCGTCGCGGCCATCGGTGATCAGATACAGCCGGTCATGGTGTTCAAACAGCGCGGCTTCGGCGACCGCCATCAGCTGACGGCCCAGGCCCAGGTTTTCGTGAGTGGGCCGTACGAACATCGCAAATACCTCGCCTTCGGCCAGGTCGACCATGGCAAAGGCGACGGCCCGGCCATCCACTTCAGCGACCCACACGCAGGGCGCTGCCTCGATGCTCTCGGCCAACACCTGCGGCGTGATGCCCAGCCCAGCCATCTGTTCGACACTCAAATGGTTCTGCACCACCGACGTGCGGATGCTGAACAGCATGTCGATATCGTCCTGCGTCGCCGTGCGGATTAGCGTTTGCATACTGGCCCCCGTGATAGAGGACGCAATTGTATGCAAATAGAAACACAGTGAATGTCGTGGATTTGTAAAGCGCTCTGCAGGCACTTGTCATGCTGCTTTCGCGAATAAGGAGAGCAGCACGGGGACGAAATAGTCCAGGCCAGCGTGCGTTTCAACACTGCCCTGGAAAGCAGCTTTGGCCCGCGAGTGATTAACGCTACCCGCAAGGGCATGGGCGTATCGACCCTGCTGCGTTCAGTGCTGTATTTCCAGGAAGATGCCAGCTCAGCGTCGTCGCACTAAGCGGTTATTTGCGGGCAACTTTGTAGCGCACACAGTCCTGATAGAAACTCTGGCGAATCGCCTCGGGTTTCAGCCGTGAGCCGCTGTCGTAGGTCTGTTCAGTGATGCCCATGGCCATCATGCGCATCCAGGATTTATTGAATTTGATGGTTTGGATTTTCTGCCGCGCGGCGTACAGCGACACCCCCGACAACTTGAGTTTCTGGGCCCTGGCGGCGGTGCCTGCGCCCCAACTGCACATGTACTTGTCACCCTCGCGCAACTCCCGTGCCTGCACGGCAGTTGCGCCGCCGGCCAGGGAGCAGGCGATCAGCATGATTCCAACAGTGCGCATTTGCATCCCCACCTAACCACCTGAAAATAAACGCGATTCTGGCGAGGATTTTGTTACAAAGGGGCCATTAAATTGCCTTATTGCGTGCCATCACCACTGGTAAGTGGCGCTCGCCTGCACGGTGCGCTGCGAGCCATACCAGCACCACGAGTAGGAGTAGCAGGAGGCGACGTACTCTTTATTCGCCAGGTTGGTTGCGTTGAGCGCCAGGCGCAGGTTGTCCTTAAGGCTGGTGAGGTTTGGGATGTCGTAGTGCACCGCCGCATCGAACAAGGTGTAGCCCGGCACTTTCAGGGTGTTGGCGGTATCGCCCCAGGACGAGCCGATGTAGCGTGCGCCCGCACCCGCGCCGAAGCCCTTGAGGTGGCCCTCGTGGAAGGTGTAGTCGGCCCATGCCGACGCAGTGTGGCGAGGTACGGCGTAGGTGGTGGTGCCTTCGGCGGCGAGGTTCGGGCCTACGCCGATATCGCCGATGGGCGAATAGCGCACGGTGTTGTTGGACTGGCTGATGCGGTTGTCCAGATAGGCGTAGGCCGCAGTAATGTCCAGGTTATCGTTGAGGCTAGCCTTACCTTCCAGCTCAAAGCCACGCGATTGCACTTCGCCGTCCTGGCTCTGGCAGCGCCCGCTGCCGCACAGGTGGGTGGGGTCCGGGTCGGTGGTCAGTACGTTGGTCTGGCGCAGGTCGAAGATCGCCGCCGTAATAAAGCTGTTGCTCCCCGGCGGCTGGTACTTGATGCCGATTTCATACTGTTTGCCTTCAGTCGGCTTGAACACCGAACCGCCATACCCGGTGCCCGATTGCGGGTTGAAGGACTCCGCGTAGCTGGCATACGGAGCCAGGCCATTATCGAACAGGTAGACCAGGCCGATACGGCCAGTAAACGCCTTGCTGTCCAACGAAGATTTACTCTTGGCGCCGCTGCGCAGGGCCTGGGTACTGCTATCGGTGCTGGCCCAGTCATAACGACCGCCCAGCAGCAATACCCACTTGTCCCACTTCATCTGCTCTTGCAGGTAGACACCGGTTTGTTCGCTGCGCGAGGTGCCGTCGGTGGTATAGGCCGGCACGGGGACCGCCGCGCCGTAGACCGGATCAAAGATATCCAGTGTGGGCCCGGCCTTGTAAACGCCTGAGCCGGACAGCGTATCGGTGCTGGTGTTCTGGTAATCGAGCCCCATCAACAAGGTGTGCTGCAACGGCCCCGTCTCAAATTTTGCCTGCAACTGGTTGTCGAGGGTGTAGGCATCCATATCGACATCACTGGCAATGGTCGAACGCTGGATGGTGCGGTAATCCGATAACAGGATATTGCTGTAGAGGCTGCGGTATTGGCCTTCGGTGCGCAGGTAACGGGCATTCTGGCGCACGGTCCACACGTCATCGACATGATGCTCGAACGCCCAGCCGATCGAGTAATACTCGCGGTCGCTTTTCTCGAACTTCTTTTCGCCATCGTAGAGATCCACATCGATGCTGCGCCCGGTCGGGCTGTGCAGCACCGAGCCCCAGGCCGGCACCGAGCCGTAAGACGCGCCTTTGGGGTCCTTCTGGAAATGCCCGAGCAGGGTCAACGACGTGGCGTCATCCGGGCGCCAGGTAAAGGCGCTGGACAATGACTGACGGCGCGTCTCGGTGTGTTCCACCTGGCCATCGGCATCGTCGAAAAGCCCGGCCACGCGGTACGAATACACACCCTGATCATCCAGCGGGCCGCTCAAGTCAAAAGTGGTGCGCTTCTTGTTGAAGGTGCCGTATTCCACACCCACTTCATGAAACGGCGCGTCTAACGGGCGCTTGCTGACCATGTTGATCACCCCGCTCGGCGTGCCCTGCCCATATAACACCGACGCTGGGCCGCGCAGCACTTCGACGCGTTCCAGGTCAAACGCGTCCTTTTGCGGCAAGGCGTCACGGCTCGAAGGCATGCGCAAGCCATCGAGGTAAGTGGCCGGGGCGAAACCGCGAATGGTCAACTGATCGAGACGCGACGCGGTGGCGCCACGGGTTTCCGGGATAACAGCGGCGCTATAGCGCAGGATCTGGTTAAGGCTCTCGGCGTTTTGCGCACGCATCTGGTCTTTGGTGACGATGGAGATCGACTGCGGGGTTTCGATCAACGCGGTATCCGTCTTGGTGCCCGACAAACTGCGCGTGGCCACATAACCCGACACCGGACCGGTCGGGCTTTCGGCTTGGTACGCACCGCTGATGGTGGTGGCCTGCAGCTCCATGGCCGCGCCGTTATCCGGGATAGCTTCCAGGCGGTAGCGATCGGCGGAGAGTTTCATCGCCTGCAGGCCGCTGCCAGCGAGCAGTTGGTTCAGCGCAACTTCGGTGTCGTATTGCCCGCTCAACCCCTTGCTGCGCTTGCCCCGGGTCAAGCTCGCATCGAAGGCCAACACCAGGCCCGCCTGCTCGGCCAGGCTATTGAGCGCCTGGCTCAGGTCACCGGCAGGAATCGAGAAACCGCGCACGGCGCTGCTGCTTTCTTCGGCGAAGACGGTTTGGGCAGTCAGCAACGGCACGGCGGCAAAAGCCATCGCCACTGACAGGGTCAGTGGATGCAAGGGACGAGCAAGGCGCGACATGGGAAATCCTGCGTAATGGAGGTTCTATTAACCATGACGGCCATGTCGGGGAATCGGGCAAGGATGAGAGCGATTTTTATTTGAGAGTGGTTGCTGCAATCAGTTTTATCGCTTTTTTGTGTAGCTCTTGGGGTTGGTATTGCGCGGTTTTTTTCCCCTTTTTAGTGGGCCTTTTCTGAATTTCTCAACCGTTCATCCAGCCGCTTTTTGCTCCGGCATGCTCCGACGCCTTGCCCTTTGTCGAGCCGTCACGGATGACCCACGCTTCCCACATCAGCCTTATCGAATTTGAGCTCGATGGCTTTCATCAGAGCGCGGAGATTTATCGCCAGCAGATGGGCGCCTGGTATTCGCGTGCGCTGGATTCGGTGAGCCACGGGTTGGACATGCCGTCGTTGCTGGGGATGGATCGGGTGTTGCGGGTCGGGGGTTCGCAGCGGTCGCAGTGGGCTGGGTTTAAGCCGCATTGGGAGCGATCTACTGCCAGCGCGATTGGCAGCGGCCTATTGGCGGGCAGTTGGGCGGCGATCCGTGATGTGTGGGACAGCATCAAGCTGGTGCAGGCAATTCTTGAGGACCCGCTGAAGTTCGTCGGGCAACTGGGTGATCAGGCCGACAAGTTGGCACAAATCGCCACCGACGCCCCCAAGGTCATGGAGCAGGCGATGTTGCTGGCCAGTGATGAGGCGGCGCTGTTCCTGTTGGTGCGCACGGCGATGATCTGGCTGGACGCGTTACCGCCCGGTGAAATGGCCGAGGTGGCGGCAGGGTTCGTGGTGTCGTTGCTGGTTGATCTGGTAATTGGCGTGGTGTTGACCATCGCATTGCCAGCTGCGGGCGTGGCGTATTTGAGCTTGCGGTTGGTCAAGTATGGCGCGCAGATCCTCGAGGCGGCGGTGAGCTTTGTCAGGGGACTTCTGGCGACTCTGAAGAAGTTTATGCAGGCCATGGATCGCTACAAGGCGGTGGCCGTTCGCGGGGTGGTTGGCGGGCTGAAGCAAGGCACGATGCAGATGCGCTGGAAGGCCCGGCAAAACGCGGTATTGAAGCAGACAGAGCATGTAGATGACGTGCCTGCTGGTTCGAAAAATCCGGCGGGGGATGCGACGGCTTCTTCGGATAAGACCGCAACCAATGGCTGCCCAGTATCGATGGTTACCGGGGAGGAACTGCTGACGCTGACCGATGGTGCGCTGGATGGAATTCTGCCGTTCGAGTGGACTCGGTTGTACCGCACCAGTGCAGTGGAAGTGGATTGCGGGCTGGGGTTTGGCTGGAGTCATTCGCTGGCGCATCGGCTTGCTGTTTCCGGTGACTTGGTGGTGTGGACGGATCATGAGAATCGGTCGACTACCCTGCCCTTGCCTTCTGTTTCTCGGCCTGCAATTACCAATAGCTTGGCTGAAGCGGCGATCTACCTGGGGTCTTTGCCTGATGAGTTAGTCCTGTCTCAAGGGTCACGTTTCTACCATT